>JAIEBL010000023.1 GCA_029069015.1 Clostridiales bacterium | reverse complement strand
GTAAGAAGACAACGCACGCAAATCACCGTTTCCGAGCGCATGGGAAATTGCCGATATTTCCGCTTCCCGCCGTACAGCAACCCTTTGCACCCCGCTTGCGTCGACTGCCGTCATGTTCTCAGACGACAGCTTGACGGGTATATCGCTGATTGAGTAGAGTTGGTCTTTGTTGAGGGTGTGTAACGCCTTTTCTTTGTCTTTAACGTGTAGCGCGCTGCTGTTTAATACTCGTGCGTACTTCGGATCGTATACTTCTCGTTTTAACACGCCCGAATTAAAAGACTTATCGAGCAGTTTTACTTCGTCGATTTCCAACGCCCCCGCTTCGCCGTATTCACCGGCCGCCGACGTATACAATTCCTCAAACGGCGTACCCGCCACTTCCTGACGAAGCCGCGCCATATTGAATTCGCGGGTATCGTGACAGTAGTGCAAAAGCGCAAGCGTGCTGACATAGTCATTCCAATCAGCAGCCTTAGACAGGTTTTTGACGCCTTGCCTTTCGTTTTTTGCAAGGAAGATTCCCTCGCATTGCAGTATGCCTAAGATGCGTATGGCACTCACGACGCCGATGGTCGCGGCGGAAGAAAGGCAGGTGTAGACCATATTCCTAGCCGCATCTATGCCCAAAATCAAATTGTGCCCCTGCGCGATCAGTATGGCGTTTCCTTTGATTCTTGCTACCTCTTCCCACGAAGCATCATCCGTCCTTTCGTTTCCGACGAGCGTAGCATACTTTTGCATGCGCTGATACTGCATAAAATCTTTATCGGTGGTAATCGTCCTCGCCCGTTCGTTTTCGGATAAGCAATAAAGCTTTTCGGCTTCGTCTTCGGGAATCAAAAAAATCGTGCTCAAAGCCAGAAACGCTTTTTTGCTGTCTTCAAGATATTTGCCGAGAACGGCTTTCATCAGAAAGTATTCCGACATAAACAATTCAACCGTTGCCTTTAACATATCTCTTTCCTCCTTTGCTTTTCGACTGCCGATAGTTCGTTCTCCGATTACGAGCCACCTGATTTACATTTTGCCGCACCCTCCCTTCGATACTATTATACTAAACCCGTGAAAGACCCGCAAGGAGGAATCTCGGCTATTTATACCGAACACTTGTATACGAAAAAAGGAACTTGTAAAAATTACAAGTTCCTTTTCCATCCGATCGCATTTTTAAAACTGCGTCAGTTTTTCTTGAAAAATTCCTCGATAGGCATCTGTCCTTTTGCAAGCATGAACAATTTGTCGTTATAATCGTCCACCGTGTAAGTCGCGACGGCAATCATATATTCGAACAAATCTTTGGAAAGCAAGCTGTCGGTAAAGCTCGACGTCATACGGAACAAAACTCTGCCTTTTGCGTAATCGTAATCGAAGCTACCGTCCGCCAAACGGTAGTTGATCTGCGAAGTCGCAATTGCACCCTCTACACGTTTATCGTCTTCAAACGTCACGGGAAGGGGCGAAAGAACGCGAACGAGTTGCCTTTCCGCATCGATATTCACGACAAATTGCATGGGCAGATCATCCCCGCGCATCGTGAACGTAACGACCAAATCTTCGGTATGTTTGTCGTAGTGAAGGTCTTTATCGTCCAACATTTCGCACAAAGTGTTGTATACGTTTTGTGCATTCTTTACTTTCTTATCGTCTGTCATATCCGTGTCTCCCTATTTCACAAAGTCCAGAATTTCTTCAATCGACATATTGTTCTTCGCGACCATCAGGAATTTATCGTTGTACTCGTCAATCGTGTAGCAAGCGCACATTAACATATAATTGAGAAGTTCTTTTCCGATAAGACTTTCGCGATAACTCGACGTCAGACGGAAATAGATGTTTCCGCTCAGATAATCGTAATCGAAGCTACCGTCAATCATCCCGTTGTTTGCCTGACTTACCGCAACGGCAAGCGCCGTACGGCGGTTCTCGGCAATTCCGAACGGCATTTGCGAAAGTAGCGAAATAAGCTTACGCTCCGCATCCACTTCGATAATGATTTCCATGGGCAAGTCGTCACCTTGTGCGCTGCATTTAATCGACAAGCCTTCCTCGTCCTTTTCGTAGTGCCACTGCCGGTCATACAACATTTCGCACAGCGATTTATAAACCACCCGTGCTTGTTTCAGATCCCTCTCTTCTGCCATGCTCCTGTTCCTCCGAT
>JAIEBL010000229.1 GCA_029069015.1 Clostridiales bacterium | reverse complement strand
AAAAAAACGCAAAGTCCCCCACCTCTTTTCCTCGCCCACGAACGGGTATAAGGAGCAAACTATGGAATCGTTCAGACCAAGCAAAACATGCTGCCGCCAGATCATTTTCGACGTTGACGAAAACGACGTTCTGACGGACGTGAAATTCATCAACGGTTGCAGCGGCAATCTGCAAGGCATCGCAAAACTTGCCGTGGGGCAAAACATCGACGTGCTCATCGAAAAGTTGAGCGGTATCATCTGCCGCGACCGCACGTCCTGCCCCGACCAGCTCGCCCGCGCGCTCAAAGAATACAAAATGAAAAAGGCGGGTCTTCTACCCAAAGAATAAACGAAAAAACAGCGCAGCCTGTCGGGTAGCGTCACTACCAAACCGAATTTTTTAAGATGTTCTTTTTTAAACGAAAAAACAAAACAAAAAACCAACCCCGTCTGTCTTGGGAAGAAACTGTCGAACGCATGCAATACGAAGAACTACAGTACGCAGACGCTGCAGTTGCCGAAGTCCTTTTCAGTGATGACAAAACGCGCAGATGCGTTATAACGAAATCAGACGAGGGCTTTTTTTCTTATCGCTTTGAGACTTTGGAAGCCTATGACGAAGAATGGTTACGCATGATGCCCAAAGATTCGTTGCCCGCCTATTGGATACCCGATTCAGGCAGAAAATCCGTTTTCGGCGATATGAACACTTTAATGCGTGAATTGAACGCAGAGCCGGAATACAGAATGCATTTTCACAATCAGCCAAATGGCGAATCGAACAACGCGTAAAAAAGCTCTTGGAAAACCCAAGAGCTTTTTACATGATCGTGTCTTTATATTTGCGTTTCAAAATAGTCGTTTACAAGATCTTGAAAACAATATCCATTGAAACAGCCGATGAAATTTTTCACTGCGCCGTCTGCGGAGAATTCTCCCACATAACGACAAGAATTATGCTTCTCATAAGCACCGCAAAGTATCAGAAAGTCACCGTTGGAAAAATTAACTTTTATACAAATGCCCTTCGGTGAATCGTAAGCGTAATACTTACCTAAAATCTCGCACTCGCATAAAGCGGCAATGAAATCACTTGTTTTGCTTGGTTCCAGGTTTTCCAAATGGGTCATTTTGGAAGCATCAAAAGGCTTCAAGTCGTCCGTATGGTTGGGCACCCAAGAAAAGAAATGTTTCTGCGTCGGGTTATCGTAATTTATCAATTCAATATCAACTACATCTACAAAGTCTTCAACTTTAAGATGATAACGCGAAGGATCGCAAGCACTTAGCGCAAAACAACAGGCAAACAAAACAGCCGCTACGGTCAATATTTTGATTCGCTTACTTTTCATTTTCCACCTCGTCCTTATACCTTATTCCATTTCGGCAAGGGAGGCTTGCAGTTTTTTGATGAGTTCGGAATATTTGGTGACTTTGGCTTTTTCTTCGTCGATGAGTTTTGCGGGCGCTTTGGCTGTAAAGCCTGCGTTGTTGAGTTTTCCTTGCGCGCGGGCAAGCTCGGACTGCGCAACCTCCAACTCCTTTTGAATGCGCTCTTTTTCGGCGGACGTGTCTACGAGTTCGCCCAAAGGAATAAAGATTTCCGCCCACGGCGTCGTGACAGTGACGCACTTTTCGCTTGTCTTTTCAAACGTGACTGAATTGCCGCCCGCGAGTTTTTCGATATAGCTTGCGCCCGCTTTGAGCAGTTTTTCGTTGCCCTCGCTCGGCACGATATAGAGCGCGGTGCGTTTATTCTGTGGCACTTTGCGTTCGGCACGCAAGGCGCGGATACGCGTCACGATCTCTTTGATGCTCTCCATCTGCTTTTTAGCGGCGGCGTAACGCGGCGCTTTTTCGGGGTACGCGCTGATCATAATGCTCTCGGCGTCGTTGTTCGGCAAGTTCCCGTAAATCTCTTCGGTGATAAACGGAATGATCGGGTGCAACAGTTTCAGAACGGCGCGAAGCACGTAGACGAGCACGCTCACAGTACCCGAGCGGTCTGCCCGCTCGGTGCTGTACAGACGGGTCTTACTCAGCTCGATATACCAGTCGCAGAAGTCGCTCCACACGAAATCGTAGAGCGCAGAGGCGCACAAGCCCACTTCGTAGTTTTCCATGTAGCGGATGGACACTTTGATCGCATCGTCCAGCTTCGTTAAGATCCATTTGTCGGCAAGCGTGAGTTTTACCTTTTCGAGCGGCAGAACGTCGGCGTTTTCGAGGTTGAGAACGACGAAGCGCGCGGCGTTCCAAAGCTTGTTCATAAAGTTACGGTAGCCCTCGAGTTTTTCAAACGAAAAGCGTATGTCGCCGCCCGCCGCCACGCCGCTCACGAGCGACATGCGAAGAGGATCAGTGCCGTGCGATTCGATGACTTCGAGCGGGTCGACACCGTTGCCGAGCGACTTGCTCATTTTGCGGCCTTGCGCGTCGCGCACCAAGCCGTGGATGAGCACTTTATGGAAGGGCACTTGCCCCGTGTGTTCCAACCCCGAGAAGATCATGCGCGCCACCCAGAAGAAGATAATATCGTAGGCGGTCACGAGCACGTCGGTCGGATAGAAATAGTCGAGGTCTTCGGTCTTGTCGGGATAGCCGAGCGTGGAGAACGGCCAGAGCGCAGACGAGAACCACGTATCGAGTACGTCGTCATCCTGATGCACCTTACCGCCGCAATGCGGGCATGCGGTGATGTCCGTTTTGCTGACCGTCATTTTGCCGCACGTATCGCAGTAGAACGCGGGGATACGGTGTCCCCACCAGAGCTGACGGGAAATGCACCAATCGCGGATGTTCTCCATCCAATGCAGGTATATCTTTTTAAAGCGTTCGGGGATAAACTCCACGTCTTTTTCTTTCGCCGCTTTGATCGCGGGTTCGGCGAGCGGTTGCATTTTCACAAACCACTGATCCGATACCATGGGTTCGATAACGGTGTGGCAACGTTGGCAGTGCCCCACGTTGTTTTCGTGATCTTCGATTTTGACGAGAAGCCCTTGCGCTTCCAAGTCTTTTACCATGCGCGCACGCGCTTCAAACCGATCGAGCCCCGCATACACACCGGCATTTTCCGCCATTGTGCCGTCCTGATTCATCACGCAAATGACGGGAAGATTATGACGCTTTCCGACCTCGCAGTCGTTGGGGTCGTGCGCGGGCGTGATCTTGACCGCGCCCGTACCGAAATCGCTCTCAACGTAGTCATCGGCGATCACGGGAATTTTGCGGTCGGTCAGCGGCAACAGAAGATTTTTACCGATCACCGACGCGTAGCGTTTGTCGTGCGGATTGACCGCGACGGCGGTATCGCCCAGCATGGTTTCGGGGCGCGTCGTCGCAACGGTCACGTAGCCGTCTTCACCGTCAATCTTATAGCGGATATGCCAAAGGTGCGACTGTGCCGCTTCGTATTCCACTTCGACGTCCGACAACGCAGTCTTACAGCAAGGGCACCAGTTGATGATGCGATTGCCGCGGTAAATAAGTCCTTTGTCGTAGAGGTTCACGAACACCTCGCGCACGGCACGGGAGCAACGTTCGTCCATCGTAAAGGCGAGCCTATCCCAATCGCAGGAAAAGCCCATTTTTTTGAGCTGCTCGATAATGCGCCCGCCGTACTTTGCTTTCCAGTCGTAGGCACGCTGCATAAAAGCTTCGCGCCCGATCCCCTCTTTGGTCAGCCCCTCTTTCGCCATGGCTTCCACGATCTTGACTTCGGTCGCAAGCGCGGCGTGGTCCGTCCCCGGAAGCCACAGCGCTTCATAGCCGCGCATACGCTTATAGCGGATGATCGCGTCTTGCAGCGTATCGTCGAGCGCGTGCCCGAGGTGCAGTTGCCCCGTAATGTTCGGGGGCGGGATCACGATGGTAAACGGCTTTTTGCGCTTGTTCGGCTTTGCCGCAAAATACTTCTTTCTTTCCCACTCCGCGTAAATGCGGTCTTCAAAACTTTTGGGTTCGTACGTTTTTTCCATACTTGCTTTCCCTTGCTCTTCCGAATGCTTGTTTTTTTGCTTTGCAATATTGTAGCACACCGCGCGCAAATTAGCAAGTTTTTTGCCGCACCCTTTCTTTTATGTTTGCATAGTATGGGATATAAAAGCCCGCAAAAAAAACAAACAGCGGGTGTGGCTGGGGGTACATAGCGTTGGTGTGCCGCCGTCACAAAAAAGTAAAGGAGAAAAACATGAAGAACCTGAAAAGAATGATTGCGGCGATGTTGGGCGGACTTATACTGTGCTTTCCCATCGTTGGCTGCAACAAGAAAGACGACAAGACCATACGCCTGTGCGAAGTCACCCACAGTATTTTCTACGCCCCGTTGTACGTAGCCATCAACAACGGGTACTTCAACGACTACGGCATTACCATCAAGCTCACGAACGGCGGCGGCGCGAACAACGTAATGACCGCCATCGCGTCCAAATCGGCGGACATCGGGCTCATGGGACCCGAAGCCACGATATACTGTCACGTCGAGGGGCAGAAAGACTACCCCGTCATCTTCGGGCAGCTCACGAAGCGCGACGGCTCTTTCCTTGTTTCCAAAAAGGAAGAACCGAACTTTACCTGGCAGGACACCGCAGGCAAGCACGTGCTTGCGGGCAGAAAAGGCGGCGTACCTGCGATGACCTTAGAGTACGTGATGAATCAAGCGGGCGTGGATACGAAGAACAGCAACTTCGATACGTCCGTTCAGTTCGACGTAATGGTAGGTGCGTTCGAGGGCAGTGACGAATACGACTACTGCACGATGTTCGAGCCCACAGCGTCCGAATTCGTGGCGGCGGGCAAAGGCTATATCGTGGCGAGCGTCGGCAAAGACAGCGGCGACGTTCCCTATACGGCGTTCTCGGCAAAGAAGAGCTACCTCAAAGACAACAAAGACACCGTGACCGACTTCCTGCGTGCGGTCGTGCGCGGCTACAACTTTATGAAAGAGCACCCCGTCAGCGAAGTGGCGAAAGCGCTCGAAAGCTCGTTCGCGGGCACGCCCCTTTCCTCCATCGAAGCGGCCGTTCTGAGCTATCTTGCCATCGACGCGTGGAGCGCGACGCCCGTTATGAAAGAGGAAGACTTCAACCGCCTGCAAGACATTATGGAAAACGCGGGCGAACTTTCTTCCCGCGCCGATTTCTCGGTAGCGGTCGACAACTCGATTGCAAACACGGTGGCGGCGGAACTGCTCTGATAAAAAGGAGCACTCTACAATGGAA
>JAIEBL010000228.1 GCA_029069015.1 Clostridiales bacterium | reverse complement strand
GACTAAAAACAAAGCATACGGTTATTTTAACCGCTTGTGTCCTTTACGTTGATTAAACCATTGCCGTTTCCTTTGCGGGAAAGAGAGGAAGGACTACGCTCGCCCTGCTCGCTAGATCCCTCCACTACGGTCGGGATGACGGAGAGGTTGGGAGTATGGACACGCCTTATAGAATCAATGCCCACGCTCGGAATGACGGAGGGGTGGGGATAGTCCATGGGCTATGGAATCAACCTTCTTTGCACTTCTGTCACCTCGACCGAAGCGAAGCGGAGCGGAGAGGTCTCTCTCTTTCTTCTTCTTTCTGTCGGCACTTGCGTTGTGCTCTTGCCGAACTTGAAGTCGTCTAGCATGGCAGTAGGGAGTGTAGCGTCCTTCTTTAATTCGCCGCCCTCTACTTGAATGTTAAGCTTAAACCAACTTTGTGCGTTATTGGTGTCCTTTACTTTAATGTAGAATTCCTTTGTGCCCGTCCAGTAACGTTTGGCTTGCAACGTTACACCGTTTGTCGTAAAGGAATATGTGAGCCAGGAGTTCGTCGGCGCATCTGCTTTTTCCGCATCCGTGAAGGTGCGGTTGAGTAGCGTAATTTGGTTGTAGTCAAGTCCGTTTACTTGGTAAACGTTGTTTACGGCTGCCGAAAGGGCAAGGTTTTGCGGGTGCGTACCGAGCAGAGAGTTGGTTGCATTCGTGCCCGCAAACGCAAAGGTTTTGCTATCGTGGCGAGTGAGCGTAACGGTAGGAACGGTAGATTGTTTGGCAGCATCGCCCAAGAGCGTAATCTTCGCCATGCCGTGGCCCGTGCGGTTACCTTGCGTGTGCTCTGCTTCTTTGATGACCCCTGCTTTGGTGTAACTGCTACCGCCGCCGCCGCCGAGAACGAATCCACCGCCGCCGCCGTACCAGCCGCCGCCACCGCCACCACCTGCATGGTCGTGTCCGATGCCGATGCCACCTTGCCCGAAGAATCCGTTCGTGGGGTGTGTCTTCCAGTTTGTTGACGCCGTATTGGCGCTTGCGCCTAAGTGAAGGTGAGCGGTCGTAGCGCGGACCTGATGCCCGCCGCCTGCTGTCTGTGTGCCGCCTAAACCATGGCACGTGTTGCCGCTCGACCAACCAGTTGTTGTGCCCGGCCAATAAGCAGCTTCGCCACCCGTAAGACCGCCGCCTGCACCGTCTTGCTTATGTTCCGTCGGGTTTTCCCAGGGCGCGCCGCCACCGCCGCCCGCAACCATAAGCACGTCGCCGCTGTAATCCGCGGTAACGCCCGTCGGTTCATATTGGTTCGTGTTGGCAATCATGGAAGAACCGTACGTTTTGTAATTTTTAAGTTGTCCGTGATTGGAAAGAGCGAAGTGTGTCGCGCCGCCACCACCTGCGGAGTCGGTGGCAATGATGCCGCCGCCACCGTTCCAACCGCCGCCTTTTGCGAGGTTTTTCCAGTCGTTGCCGACAAACGCCAAGCTTCGATTGGTTTCCGTGGCTGGAGCGGTATTATTAATGTAATTGTCTGAACCTTTGCCGCCTACGGCTACGTAGATTGTGATAGGGCTGTTGCCCGTAACGGTATAGTAGCCTTTGACGTAGCCGCCTTTGCCGCCGACCGTACCCTGGTATGACACACCACCTTCTGCGCCCCAGGCTTCAAGTAAATACGTGCCGGGCGCAAGCTTAACGCTTTGCACGCTACCGTCCATACCGACGTTGTTTCCGCCATGACGCCACCGTCCGCCGGACATACCCGATTGATCTATCTTGTTTTCCGCATACGTACCGTTATACGCAAAAGTAACGCTTCTGCCATCTGCCGCGATTGTCGTGCCTGCGGATGTAACGCCCGAAGCCGTAATAGCGGCGGAAAGGGAAATATCTTCCTTAATAGCCTTGCTCGAAGCATTCGCCGCAAAGTCTACGCCCAATAT
>JAIEBL010000227.1 GCA_029069015.1 Clostridiales bacterium | reverse complement strand
TTGACGATTTTTTCTTCTTCTCTATTTACTTAATAAATAGCGCTATAAGATTTTGCCGTATCAGGTATCAAGCGAAATTTCGTTCCAATCGGATTCGCCCGAAATCAGCCACTCAAGCGCCTTACGGCGTTCGACGACGACGTCGGGATTTAATTCGCCTATATTCGTATCGGGCTTGATTCTTTTCTCGACGCAAGCCCAGTGATAGCAGTAGTACTGATCGAGCGCATCGAGTATTTCGTCCGGACTTCTAAGCTCGCAGTCCTTAATAAAATCGTCGACATGCGCGAACGATTGAATAGCAGCGATAGCCTCCTCCGTCTTACAGACGTCCTTCGGAAAATCAAGCGTTTCGATCTTACCAAGCGCCCACAACAGTACCCAATTCGCTTCATACGTCCAAATAACATTCGTTACGTCTTGTTCCGTGCATTTTCCCTTGAAAACGCTCTCTTCTATCGGCAACAAATCTTTTGCAACACCGTAGGATTTGAGTAAACGCTTGAAGAACTTGCGCGATTCCTTGACGTCGTCACCGTTTGCAAAATCGCATGCGTGCTGTATCGCGAGCATATTTGCCACTGCACGACGGCAAACCGTTGCTTTGTCTTTAAGCTTTACGTCGCTCTCGAGAATCGGCAGATATGTATTGAATGCAATATTTTGTTTTTTGAGCTCGGTAATCGTCTTCTCGCGCCTCTGCTTATTATCCATAGCGTCACCTCGATCGTTTTTGATTCTATTCAGTATACCATATTTCTTTCTGTATTGCAAGTGCGAAAACTTGTTTTTGCCTGCCTGTCAGTCGTTTACCGCTTATACAAATAGAAAATAAAGTCGCTGCTTTTACGCACTTTAGCTTTGTTCATCGGTATTTTAGTATTGACTTTTTATACATAGATATAGTATAATGAATAAGTTAGAACAAACAACGGAGGAATAAAGATGAACAAAAAGTTTGCTACATTCTTTTCCGAAACGTACGGCATGGAAATCGACAATGCCCTGGCGTACGGTAAGATCAAAGAATACGAAGTAAGCGCAACGCTCAGAGCGACGATGGATCAGTTCCCGCTGAAAATACACATTTCATTTTACTCTACGGATGAGCAAAAGCGAGCCATCGAGGCGGCTATTCGGAAATTGGCGTTAAAACTTTTCAAAATGACGTTTACGCCCTATGGTCTGTCGATTGCCTTAAGCTACTTTACGATCGGGCAAATCCTCAAAAGGTTGCCCACGCTCTTAGAGCAAATACTCGGCATTATAAGTGAAAACGGCGGCTTAACGAGCGAGTTCTGCCCCGTCTGCGGCAACCGGCTTGACCCGACGACTTCCCAAAAGCGCATGATCGACGGGTTTGCCATAACGCTCGATACCGACTGCGTGAACACGATCAATGCAGTAATTGAAGCCGAAAATCAAGACTTTAAAAATGCGCCCAACAACTATTTCAAAGGGTTTTTAGGCGCATTGATCGGCGGTTTGGCGGGCGTCGTGATTGCAGTGATCCTCTATGCCGTCGGATTCGTTTCTTCCCTGTCCGCAATCGTATCCATCGTGGCAGGCACTTTCCTTTATAAAAAATTCCACGGCAAGCCGAATAAAATGATGCTCGTCATCGTATCGCTGACCACCCTAGGGCTTATGGTTGCAACCGTAGTTTCGATTTATGTCGTCGCCGCCGGCATTGCCGCGCAGGAAGCGGGCGTCGCGCTATCGGCATTTGATGCATTCCGCATTTGCATGGACGATTCCGAATTTTCCGGCTTATTCTACCGCGACCTCGGATTGGTCGTTCTGTTCTCGTTAATCGGCATTGTGGCGGAAATCGTCATAATCAACAGACAAATCAAACGCAAGCAAAACATTTAAAGCACCACACCACCCACTGTGGGACTACATAAGCAAACAAGAAATCTTTTCCCTAAAACTTACCTTTGCCGAAATCGAACGCATTCTCGGCTTTAACCGGTCTTCTTTTCCTGCCTGCCCGTACAAAAAGAATGGCTTAGATACGGATTAAAGGTCGCGAAACTATCATTAAACTGCAATACATGCGTCCGATACCATTGCGGAGAATTTATGAACAGCTTATTCATACGCGAAATACGGTTAAAGCGTAACGAAATCGAGAACTTCGACGAGTACCCTTTCAATATCCCCATAATCCGCAATCTGACCGAAATCAAATTCGAAAAGCCCGTCACGTTCATCGTAGGAGCAAACGGTTCGGGAAAATCGACGGTAATCGAAGCGCTTGCCGTTGCCATAGGGCTCAGCGCAGAGGGCGGTACGCGGAACATGTCGTACCAAACGGTAGATACCACTTCCGAGCTTTGCAAGCACCTTACCGTAGTAAAATCGGGCATCATGCCGAAATGGAAATTTTTCTTACGCGCCGAGTCGTTCTATACGATGGCTAATGCCTATCTGGGTTACAAAATCGATATGCATGATTGCTCGCACGGTGAAGCGTTTAACAGGCTTTTCGACGGGTTTTCGGACAACGGCCTATATTTAATGGACGAACCAGAATCGGCATTGTCCCCTCAAAATCAGATGCGCTTATTGACGCGTATACATTCCCTTGCCCAAAACGGCACGCAGTTTATCGTCGTAACGCATTCCCCGATATTGATTTCCTACTTTGATGCACAAATTCTGAATGCCGACGATCAATTACGCCCCATTCGATATAAAGACACCGAAATTTACGAACTATACCGTCGCTTTCTCGATTGCCCCGAAAGAATGCAACATTATCTATTCGAAGACTGATCTTTTTTCAGTACTTTGTCACGCAGAAAACCCCAAAAATGGAGGCATTAATATGGATAAAAC
>JAIEBL010000226.1 GCA_029069015.1 Clostridiales bacterium | reverse complement strand
TCCGCCCACTTCGTTGAGCTTTTCGATAAGGGGCGAAAAATCCCAAGATTCTGGATAAAACGCGGAAACATATGCCGCCATACCGAAATCCGTTTTCAGAAGCGATTCGTCCGCGTAATCCCAATTATGTTCGGTCAAAACGCGACGCACTTCCTCTCCGTCGGTCACACAAACGCCCTCGCTTCCGAAGTCGATCAGAATCACCGAAAGCGTATCGGCAAAATCGCTTGTTGTCGTTACTGTCGCACGGCTGTACCGCATGTTTCTCTCCTGCTTCTGCATTCTTCCCGCAAATAAAAGCCCCTAAAACGCATAGGGGCTTTTTGCGGGTTTATTTTCTGTTTGCGAATTCCTTCGACTTATCGTACTGATCGGGTTTAATGGACTCGTGCAGTTCTTTGATTTTGTTCTTTTGGTCTTTGGTCAAGTTCTTGGGAAGCTCGATATCGATGGTGACGAGCAAGTCGCCCGTTATGCCCTTTTTGGCATTTTCGATACCGTGTCCTTTGAGCTTGAACGTCGTACCGCTCTGCGTGCCTTCGGGAAGCGGGAACGCAACCTTCTGTCCTTTCAACGTAGGCACCATGACTTTGTCGCCCAAAAGCGCCTGCGAGAACGTTACGGGCACTTCGATCGCAAGATCCAAGCCTTTGCGCTTGAAATACTTGTGCGGCATAACGTTGATCATCAATACGAGGTTGCCCGACTTCGTACCGTTGCGACTCCGTTCCCCCTCACCGGGGACGGTCATTATCTGGTTGGGTTCGATGCCCGCAGGGAACGTGATACGAAGGTTAGAGTTTTTGCGAAGCAACCCTCTGCCGCCGCACGTGGGGCACGGCTCTTTGATGATTTTACCCGTGCCGCCGCACACGTTACAAGCTTTCATGCTTACAACGCGCCCGAACGGTGTTTCCTGCGCAAAACGGACTTTACCGATACCGCCGCAGTTATTACATTTCGTGTATTGCGTGCCACCCTTTGCGCCCGTACCGCGACATGCCGAGCAAGGCTCGAAACGGTTCACGGTGACGTCTTTCGCCACGCCGAACGCCGCTTCTTCGAACGTCAGCGTTACGTTAAGCGAGATATCGCCGCCGCTTGCCGCGCCGCCCTGTTCTTTACCCTGACGGCTGAACATATCCACGAACTCATCGAAGAACGATGCACCGCCCGCGCCGCCGAAATCGGCGCCGCCGCCGCTGTGCCCGCCACCGCCGCCAGCAGAAGAGCTCGGGCGGTCGTATGCCGCACGCTTTTGCGGGTCGCCGAGCGTTTCGTACGCTTCGTTGACGTCCTTGAACATTTGTGCGGCATGTTCATCGCCGGGGTTAAGGTCGGGGTGATACTTTTTGGCGAGCTTCCGATAAGCCGACTTTATTTCATCGTCGGTAGCGGCTTTGGTGACACCCAAAATATCATAATACGATTTAGCCATTTCCCATCCGTATCGGGAACGCCGCTGTGCGTTCCCGGTTACAATTCTTTACTTAGTTGTTGTTGTCGTCTACCGTCTCGGCGTCTTCTACTACAACGTCGTCGCCCGCATCGGCAGAGCCGGAGGTCGCCGCGCCGCTCTCATAGAGTTTGGTGAAGATACCGTTGGAAAGCTTTTGCAAACTCTCAACCGCATCGTTGATGGCGTCGAGTTCGTCCGTCTTCAATACTTCACGTACGTTGAGCATCTCTTTTTCGAGTTCGTCTTTATCCGCGGCATCGATGGACGCGCCGTTTTCTTTGAGGAACTTCTCGATCGAGAATACGAGCATATCGCCGTGGTTCTTTGCTTCCACCACTTCTTTACGCTTGTTGTCTTCGTCCGCAAACTTCTCGGCGTCTTTGATAGCCTGTTGGATCTGCGCTTCGGTAAGATTGGTCGAAGCCGTGATCGTTACGCGCTGTTCCTTACCCGTGCCCTTATCGCGTGCCGAAACGTGCACGATACCGTTCGCGTCGATATCGAAAGTAACTTCGATTTGGGGAACGCCGCGCGGTGCGGGCGGAATGCCGCCGAGTTCGAAACGTGCAAGCGTCTTGTTGTGCGCCGCGATTTCGCGTTCGCCCTGCAAAACGTGAATATCAACCGAAGGTTGCCCGTCCGTAGCCGTAGAGAATACCTGCGACTTCTTGGTGGGGATCGTGGTGTTGCGCGGGATCAGTTTTGTGAAGATACCGCCTACCGTTTCGATACCGAGGCTGAGCGGCGTAACGTCCAAAAGGAGTACGTCCTTCACTTCGCCGGCAAGCACGCCGCCTTGAATGGCTGCACCGATGGCAACGCATTCGTCGGGGTTGATGCCCTTGAACGGCTCTTTGCCGCTGAGTTTGCGAACCGCTTCCACAACGGCGGGAATACGCGTAGAACCACCTACCAAGATAACCTTGTCGATATCGTTCTCCGTAAAGCCTGCGTCCGCCATAGCCTGTTTGGTAAGTTTGACCGTCTTTTCGACGAGTACCTGCGTAAGCGCTTCGAACTTGCTGCGCGTAAGCTCGTATTCAAGGTGAAGAGGACCGTTTGCGCCCGACGTGATGAACGGAAGGCTGATCGTGGTCTTCTGCAACGTGGAAAGCTCGATCTTCGCTTTTTCCGCCGATTCTTTAAGGCGTTGCATTGCCATACGGTCTTTGCTCAGATCGATACCGTTGTCGTTCTTGAACTGCTCGACGAGGTAGTCCATGATCTTTTGGTCGAAGTCGTCACCACCCAAACGGTTGTCACCCGCCGTTGCGATAACTTCGAACACGCCGTCGCCGATTTCCAAAATGGAAATATCGAACGTACCGCCGCCAAGGTCGAAAATAAAGATTTTGTGGTTGTTGTCTTGCCCTTTGTCAAGACCGTACGCAAGTGCCTCCGCCGTAGGTT
>JAIEBL010000225.1 GCA_029069015.1 Clostridiales bacterium | reverse complement strand
TTGCGTAACTTCGCGGCCGTCGCGTAGTCGAGCGCACTGGCCGAGTCGTCTAAGAGGAGAAGCTCGGGTTTTCCTACGAGGGCGCGTGCGAGCGTCAGCCGTTGCCGTTGCCCGCCCGAGAAATTGCGTCCGCCGCGGCTGACGCGGGTATTAAGGCCATCGGGAAGATTTTGCACGAACTCCCACGCCTGCGCCGCTTGCAGGGCTTCGACGATTTCTTCGTCGGTTGCATCCTCTTTGCCGAACGTCAGGTTTTCGCGCAAGCTTCCCGAAAACAGCATGGCCGCTTGCGGAACAAGCCCCACCTTTTTGCGGAGTGCTCCCAGCGGATATTCTTTTACGTTCACGCCGTCGAGTAGGACTGCGCCTTCTTTGGCGTCGTAGAAGCGTAAGATCAGGCTTGTAAGCGTGCTTTTGCCGCTGCCCGTCGAGCCGATGACGCCCAAGGTTTTTCCCGCTTTCAGTGAGAACGAAACGCCCTTGATCGCTTCGCCGCTGTTCTCGTGGTAGCCGAACCGTACGTTTTCAAAGGTCAGTTTGTCGGCGTTTTCGTTTGTCGTAGGAGCGTTTTCCGCGCCGTCCGTGATGGAAGGCTGCACGTCGAACACTTCGTTGATGCGGTTTGCGCACGCCGCCGTTTTGGTGAAGATGACGGCAAGGTCCGCCGTCACCACGAGGGCGAGCAGAATTTGCGAAAGGTAGTTGACGAGCGCGATCACGTCGCCTTGCGAAAGCGTGCCCGCGCTGACCGTTTTGCCGCCGAAGTAGAGCACGGCGATAACGGCAAGGTTAATGACGGCGTACGTAAGCGGGCTTAAAAGCGCGGATATGAGGGCCGCTTTCACGCTGCGCTTTTTCAGACGGTTTGCCGATTCGTAGAATTCGTCTTCTTCTTCCTTTTGGCGAGAGAACGCGCGTACGACTCTTGCGCCCGAAAGATTGGTGCGCGTAAGGTCGGATACTTCGTCTAAGTTGTTCTGAATTTTGCGGTAGTGCGGTGCGGTGCGCGTGAGAACGAACCAAAGGATGATGCTGACCAATACTGCCATGATAAGAAAGATAATCCCAAGGCGGGGACTGATGGCGATTGCCATAACGAGCGCGCCCACGACGATAAAGGGGGAGCGAAGCGCAATGCGGATAAACATTGCTACGCCCACCTGCGCCTGCACCGTGTCGGAGTTGATGCGCGTCACAAGTCCCGCCGTGCCGAACCGGTCGGTTTCGGCAAATGAGAGCGTATTGATATGCCGATACAGCGCGCCCCGAAGTTTCGTACCGAAGCCCAAACTTGCTTTGCTTGCCATGTACTGTGCCGTGACCGAAAAGCCCAAGCCCACGGCGCCGAGCAGCAAGAGAAGTCCGCTCATTTTCCAGACGTACGTCGTGTTGCCGTTTGCAATGCCGACGTCGATGATGCGCGCGACAACGAGCGGCACGATCAGCTCGCCTAAGGCTTCGAGCAACTTGAATAAAGGACCGAGTACGGTAAATACGCGGTAACCCTTTAAAAACCTGAGCAGCTTAAACATTCCTTTGCAGTCTCCGAACTTAATTCGGATATAGTGTATCACATTTCCCTCGCTTTGTTAAGTTTTTTGTCGTGCCTTTTCTCTTCCATAGTATGCAAAAAGCGCGAAATGGGGAAAGGGAAGACGTGCGCGCGCTCTGCGCAAAACAAAAGGCTTGACGGGCGGGGCAAAATACCGTATAATCAAAGTATCGTATTTTGATGCGGTAGAAAAGAAAGAGGGGAAGTTTTTGCTCGATTGGTGGTTCGACATTGAGGGAAAGATCTGTTGCGCGCGCATGGACGAGCGCAAGGCTGTTCCCGACATCACGTTCGACGGCGACGTAAAAATGCGTTTCGACGGTGCGAAGCTTTTGCGCAGCGGGCTTACCTATGCCTATACCGCGTATAACGGACACCGCATTTTTATCAATGACGTCAAATTCCGCGGCGAGCGGTTTGTTTCGCTCTATATCGACCGAGAACTCGTAAAGGAGTATAACGTAAGCGCCGAGTACTACAAGGAAAAGTACTACAAGCACCCCGAATGGTACGACGCCCCCAAGAAATTTTTCTTCGAGATCCTGCTTCACTGTTTTTTGGGCACTCTTTTTCTTTCCATTGCGGCGGCAGCGGTCGTTGCCTTTTTCTCGGTGTATGCGAACCTAACGGCGGCAGCGGTGTTGACGGCGGTGATGTTCTTTACGCTTTGGCTCTTTACCACCTCTCTTTGCTACTTTATCTACGACCGCGTGCATAATAAAATGGAGCAGTACGCCATCGTTTCGAGTATTCAGCGCAAGCCCCGCAAAAAACGTCTGCGCAAACGCGCGCGGCGAAGATAGCGGAATGCTTGACGGGGAAAGCAAAAAGCGATATAATAAAAGTATAAAAATCACACGCAAAGAACGGAGAAAAACGCATGAAAGTGATATGTAACGGGGCAGACCTCGCGGATGCGGTAGGCAAAGTGTATAAAGCGGCTTCGGCGCGCACCACCAACGTGATCTTGGAAGGCATCAAATTGAAGGCGGCGGAAGGCAGCCTTACCTTTACCGCGACCGACCTCGAACTTGCCATCGAAAAAAGTATTACGGCAGACGTCCTCGTAGAGGGCGAAACGGTCGTTCCCGGCAAGGTGTTTTCGGAGTTCGTGAAAAAGCTTACGTTCGACCGTATCGAGCTGAGTCTGACGGACGCCAACCAACTCAAAATCAAATACACTGAAAGCGAGGGCACGTTCCAGTGCATGAACCCCGCCGAATATCCGCAGATCAAAGAGCTGAGCGAAGCGCAGAGCTTTACGATTATCAAGCGCGATTTCCGCGACCTCGTAAACAAAATCGCGTTCTCGGTTTCCGCCGACGATGCGCGCCCCATGCTTAAAGGCGTGCTCTTAGAGGTGGGGGACGTATCGGTGACGGGCGTTGCGCTCGACGGCTACCGCCTCGCAAAGTGCGTCAAACCCATCGAGAAGACGACCGCCATGATGAGCGCCGTCGTGCCCGCGCGTTGTTTGACCGAAGTGGCAAAGCTCATAGAAGACAACGACGACCCCGTGGAAATCCGCATTCAGCGCAACTATATGCTCATCGACCTCGACCACACGCGTATCACCACGCGCCTACTCGACGGCGACTATATCAACTATAAGCAGATCATCCCCGGCTCGTTTGAGAGCAGCGTGACCATTCCGCGCGCGCAGTTCGAATCGGGCCTCGAGCGCGCCATTTTGCTCGCCCGCTCGGACAAGAACAACCTCGTTGTATTCGACGTCAAAGAGGGTATTATGCAGCTCTCGTCCAACAGCGACATCGGTAACATCACCGAAAAGATCCCCGTAAAGCTCAACGGCGTCGATATCACTATTGCGTTCAACGCCCGCTACTTTACCGAGCTGCTCCGCTATATCGATTGCGACAATATCGTAATCAAATTCATCAACTCCGTTTCGCCTTGCGTGGTCGTTCCCGCAGGTAGCTTGGAAGAGTTCATGTATCTCATCCTTCCCGTACGCATGCTTTCCTAAAATCTTTTTCGCTTTGTTATCGTTATTCTATGAGCGTAACGCGTTATCCCGTCATTTTAGTACACGGCATTATTCTGAAAGACAACATTTTCTTTAAGTCTTTCGGGAAGATAGGGAAGCGGCTGAAAAAATGCGGGTACTGTGTTTCCACGGCGCCTACGGACGGATTCGGTACGATAGAGAATAACGCGGCGCAACTGAAAGCGTACGTAGAGAAAGTTTTAGAAAAGGAACACGCCGAAAAGGTCAATCTCATCGCGCATTCCAAAGGCGGCCTCGACAGCATCTATATGATTGAGAACCTCGGCATGGAAGATAAAGTCGCTTCGCTGACTACGCTCTGCACGCCGCACCTCGGTTCGCCGATCGCTTCGTATATTCTCGGTTACCCTAAGTGGCTATTGAAGTTCATTGCCTTTTGGATCAATTTATGGTATCGGATTTTCGGCGACAAGCATCCCGACTGCTTGGAAGTCTGCCGACAGCTACGGCAGCGTGAAGAAGCCGACGTGATTCATTTTTCCGAGAAAGTTTACTGTCAAAGCTATTCCACCACGTTAAAAAGAGCAAAAGACGATTTTATCATGGGCATTCCGTACATCTTCTCCAAACGGTTGGAGAAAAAGGATACGGACGGACTCGTTGCGGTGGACTCCTCTAAGTTCGGGAATTACCGCGGAAACTGCATAGAAGAAGAATCCGTTTCCCATTCGGAAATCGTGGGCTTTATGGCCAAACGAAAAAAGAAGGAACGCATTATCGGCTTTTATCTTCAACTATTAGACGAACTTACGGAAATGGGCTTTTAACGATATGTCATCAAATAGCAAAACGCACGACCTTAGGTCGGGCGTTTTAACTTTACCTTGGCGCCCGTCTTT
>JAIEBL010000224.1 GCA_029069015.1 Clostridiales bacterium | reverse complement strand
AAACGGCCTACCTCGACTTCTATAATCCGTGTGGGGTCTATTTGAAAACTATTGATAGGATCGACGACCGCAACCTCGTGATTATCACGACGGGGAGTCAGGGCGAGCCGATGAGCGCGCTGACCCGTATGGCAAGCGACGAATTCAGCAAAGTGCACCTCGGCTTTAACGATACGGTCATCATTTCCGCGTCGCCCATTCCGGGAAACGAGCGCATGGTGTATAACGTCATCAACAACCTCTACCGTCACGGCGTGCGCGTTATCTACGAACGATTGGCGGAAGTGCACGTTTCGGGGCATGCATGCCAGGATGAATTGCAGCTTTTGCATTCGCTGATTAAACCCAAATTCTTTATCCCCGTGCACGGCGAGTACCGTCATTTAAAGAAACACGCTGAGCTTGCCATGCGTATGGGGATGGCGTCGTCGAATATCATTTTGGCAGATATCGGCAACAGCGTGCAAGTAACTAAAAAGTCCATCAAGTTCGGTGACAACGTGCCCGCAGGGTATTTGCTCGTAGACGGCTTGGGCGTTGGGGACGTGGGAAGCGTCGTGCTCCGCGACCGCAAGCACCTTTCGGAAGACGGGCTTTTTGTCGTCGTCGTGGGTGTTAACACCCTTTCGGGCGAAGTGACTGCCGTGGAAATCACCTCGCGCGGGTTTGCTTATCAGAAGGAATCCGACGAGTTGTTTGAGGAAGCCAAAGACATCGTGCGCCGCGTGGTGCAGAAAACGGACGTGAAAGAGGAAGCGGGCGACTACAATTTGCTCAAAAACGCGATCCGCAAAGAACTCAAATCGTATCTGTACCGCAAAACGCGCCGTAATCCCATGATCCTTTCCATGATGTTGGAAAACTGATAAAGAATGCCGTTTAAGACCCCGGGAAAAACAAGCGAATATATCCGGTCGCTGTTGCAAGAAGTGCCTGTCAGCGAAACGGAGCAAAGAATTCTCGACTACGCCGACCGCGAGATCATTGCCGTGCTACTGCCCGAAACCGTTGCATTTTTGCGGCAAGCGGTCATGCTCGCAAATCCCAAACGTATTCTGGAAATCGGCACGGGCGTGGGGTACAGCGGCATCGTCATGCTGCAAGAGGCGCCGAATGCCACGCTGTATACGGTGGAAATGGACGAAGCGCGGTTAGAGGTAGCCAAGCGGAATTTTGCCGAAGCGGGGGTGCTTTCGCGCACGGTTTGCTATGCGGGCGACTGTTCGGAGATCATTCCCAATCTTACGGGGCAGTTCGATTTTATATTTTTGGACGGGCCGAAAGCGCAGTACTGCGAGTACCTGCCTTTTTTGAGCCGCATTCTAAGCGCGGGCGGTATTCTGTTTTGTGACAACGTGCTCTACGAGGGCATGGTGTCGGGCGAGCGCGAAATCAAGAACCATAAGGGCGGTTTGGTGAAAAAGCTGGATCTGTTCTTACATAAGCTGATGGCAGACCGTACGCTTTGCTCGTCGGTTCTGCCCGTGGGCGACGGCGTGAGTTTCAGCATTAAAACGAAAGAGGCAAACGGCACGAAAAAGATATGAACGGTATAACAAAATCTTTGGAACTTTTAGCGCCGGCGGGTAACCGCGAAAAACTCGAAACGGCGCTTTACTACGGCGCGGACGCCGTGTATCTGGCGGGCAAGGACTTCGGCTTGCGCGCCTTTTGCGATAATTTTTCCAATGACGAATTAAAGGCGGCGTTCGCCCTTTGTCACGAAAAAGGCAAAAAGGCGTTCGTTACGCTCAATATATATGCAGAGAATGACGACCTCGGAAAGATCGCAAGCCAGGCGGCGTTTTTGCAAGACGCGGGTTGCGATGGCGTCATCGTTTCTGACCTCGGCGTGTTTTCCGTCGTGCGGAAAGCTGCGCCCAAACTTCTCATTCACGTGTCCACGCAAGCCAACGTAACCAATGCGGCGGCGGCGCGCTTTTATGCGGAGAACGGGGCAAAGCGTATCGTCCTTGCGCGAGAAGTAAAACTTTCTGATATCGAAAAGATACGGGAAGAGTTGCCAAGCAGCGTGGAAATAGAAGCGTTCGTACACGGAGCAATGTGCGTTGCCTATTCGGGGCGTTGCCTTCTGAGTGCTTGTTTTACGGGCAGGAGCGCGAACGAGGGCGCGTGTACGCAAAGTTGCCGTTGGGAATACGCGCTCATGGAAAAGACACGTGAGGGCGAATATCTGCCCGTTTCGCAGGATACGCGCGGTACGTATATTCTGAACAGCAAAGATCTGAACATGCTCGCGCACCTCGATAAACTGATCAAAGCGGGGGTGACGAGCTTTAAGATCGAAGGCAGGGCAAAGACGGCGTACTATCTTGCAACCGTCGTAAACGCCTACCGCCGCGCACTCGATTTGTATGCTCCCGATAAGCCCTATCTGTTGCCGCCCGAACTTTCGGACGAGCCGTACAAGACGAGCCATCGCGATTTCAATACGGGCTTTTACTTCGGGGAAGCCGAGCAAAACCTCGTTTCCTCCAAACCCGCGCAAACGTATGAAATGTGCGCCGTCGTGCTCGAAAACCGCGGCAACTCTGCGCTCATCGAGCAGCGCGGGCGGTTCTTCGCCACCGATGAATTGGAAGTGCTCTCGCCCAAAGAAAGCTTTTTGCAGAAAGTCAAGCCCCAAATCACTGACGAAGAAGGTAGCCCCGTGCTTGATGCGAAAAACGTGCAGCAGCGGCTGATCATCACGACCGACTTCCCGCTGTACAAAGGGGACATTCTGCGCAAGAAATGCAAAACGGCAAGCAAGTAGCGCGAGGTATTTAAGCAAGTCATGACTAGAGTAACGAATGCCCTGAAAATTATCGGCATTTACGCAGTATTGGGGTTTCTATTATTTTTGTTTATTTTCCATTATCACGAAGATTTGGGGCGGAAAAAAGCGATAGAAAGCCAACAAAGGGCGGTTGCCACCGTGACAAGTTTAGCTCCGACTACTCCACCGGGATATTCTAGTACGTATTATGATCTGATATACGAGTATTATGATGAAAACGGAACGCGTTATTCGGGCACTATTGCGCTTGGAACGACTGATAGGGATTATGCGGAATCCTTTTACGGAACGGAGGTCGAAATCTATATTGACGGGAACGGCCATTGCCTCAAAGTATCGGAAGCTCCGAAATTCAACGTTAATCGTATGAAATATTTGTGTTATGCATAGTCGTGGTCATAGCGGCATAC
>JAIEBL010000223.1 GCA_029069015.1 Clostridiales bacterium | reverse complement strand
CCGCAAAAGTCTTTCGTACTCACGAAAACCCTCTGCTGCGCCATTGCCGAACCGTGTTGTCTACTTTTATTATACTCACGCGGCGGATTTTGTCAATTACTTTTTTGTCCGTTCAAAAACTTTTTTACTAAGAACGGGGTTTGCCTGTCGGCGTAAAAACATGAAAAAAATACATGAAAATTTTACAATATCTATTGAAAAAAATACAACTATGGTGTATAATAAAACTACAATACGGTGGGGCAGACTATTTAGTATGAGAGACGAAGATATAAATTCCTTTTACGGCGGCGAACAAATCGACGCGTACAAGCATTTCGGATGCCATCTTGACGGCGACAAAGCGACCTTTGCGGTGTTTGCGCCGCGGGCGGCGAGCGTCAGCGTTATCGGGGATTTCAACGATTGGAGCGAATTGCCGCTCACGCTTAAACGCGGCATCTGGATGGGCGAAGTAAAAGGCGCTAAGGTTTTCGACAAATATAAGTACTTGATCAAAACGTACGACGGTAGAACGCTTTACAAAGCCGATCCGTACGGTGTGCACGTAGAAACGGGCGGCAACTTTTGCAGCAAGATATACGATCTTTCCGTCGTAAAGTGGACGGACGACGCTTATATGAAGGCGCGCGAAAGCAGCGTCTCTTTTAAGCAACCCATAAGCATATACGAGGCGCATATCGGTTCTTGGCGGCGGTACGAAGACGGCAACTATTTCGACTACCGTAAGTTTGCCGACGAAGCCGCGCCCTATATTAAAGAAATGGGCTACACCCACGTCGAACTCATGGGCATTGCCGAATATCCGTTCGACGGCAGTTGGGGATATCAGGTGACGGGCTACTATGCGCCGACTTCGCGGTACGGTACGCCCGCCGATTTTGCCTATCTCGTAAATAAATTTCACAAAGAGGGAATAGGGGTCATCCTCGATTGGGTGCCCGGGCATTTCCCCAAAGATTCGCAGGGGCTGTACGAATTCGACGGACAACCCTTGTACGAACCCGAAGATCCGCTTCGCCGCGAACACGAAGAATGGGGCACGCGGTGCTTCGATTACGGCAGAAAGGAAGTTACGAGCTTTCTGATTTCCAACGCAATGTACTGGCTCAAAGAGTACCACGTGGACGGACTGCGGGTCGATGCCGTGGCAAGCATGCTGTATCTCGACTATGCCCGCAAGCAGTGGCGCCCCAATCAGTACGGCGGCAAAGAAAACATCGACGCTATCAATTTTTTCCGTAAGCTCAACACCAAGGTGTACGCCGAATTTAAAAACGTCATGATGATCGCCGAAGAGAGTACGGCGTGGCCGCTTGTGACCCGGCCTGCCGACGTCGGCGGTTTGGGCTTTACCTATAAGTGGAACATGGGCTGGATGAACGACACGCTCTCCTACGCCAAAACCGATCCGCTTTTCAGAAAAGGACTACACAACAACCTGACGTTCTCGCTCACCTACGCATTTTCCGAAAATTACATACTGCCCATTTCGCACGACGAAATCGTACACGGCAAAGGTTCGCTCTTAAATAAAATGCCGGGGGATTACGATTGTAAGTTTGCCGGCTTTCGGAACTATCTGATGAACATGTTCGCGCATCCCGGCAAAAAACTGCTGATGATGGGTTGCGAACTCGGTATGTTTAAGGAATGGGATTTCGCGTCCGAGCTTGATTGGGGGCTACTCGAATATCCCGCGCACCGTGGGGCGCAGGCGTTCGTCAAAAAGCTGAACACGCTGTACCGTACGATCAAACCGCTCTACGAAATCGAGGACGATTGGGCGGGCTTCGAATGGCTCGTGCCCGACGACGGCAACAACAACGTCTACGTGTACGAGCGGCGGGACAAAGAGGGCAATCGATTGGTGTGCGTCTATAATATGTCGCCCGTCGCCATCGAAAACTATACCTTCGGCGTCTCTTTCGGCGGCACGTTTACCGAGATCCTGCACAGCGATCTGGACGGCTATTCCGAAAAGCCCGTAAAGCATGTGGCAAAGGCAGTGGAAAGCCACGGAAAGCCCATGAGCATTACGATGCATATTCCCGCCATGAGCGGCATATATATGCTAGCGCCGCCCGCGGCACAGTCTGCGACGGCAAAAGGCGGGGCGAAAAAGCCTACGGCAAAAACGACAGCCGCGAAGCCTGCGGCAAAAAGCGGAACGAAAACCGCGACGGTAAAGAGCGGGCAGAAGAAAGCGGCGGTTAAAGCAGAGGGCGAAAAGCCTGCGGCCGTAAAAGCAGCGGGAGCGAAAAAGCCCGCCGTAAAGAAAACGAACGGCGGTAAAAAAGCATGATAAGGGTACTACGGTTTCGTAAATCGGAACAAAGTATAGAGGGGAAATTATGAAAAAGAAGAAGTGTGTAGCTATGTTGCTTGCGGGCGGTCAGGGAACGCGCCTGTATGCACTCACCAGCAAGGTTGCAAAGCCTGCCGTGTCGTTCGGGGCAAAATATCGTATTATCGATTTTCCGCTGTCCAACTGTACCAATTCGGGCATCGATACGGTCGGCGTGTTGACGCAGTATCAGCCGCTGATTCTCAACGAGTACATCGGGAACGGCGAACCGTGGGACTTGGACCGTTCGTACGGCGGTGTGCACGTGTTGCCGCCTTATCAGGCCAAAACGGGCGGCGAGTGGTATAAAGGTACGGCAAACGCGATTTATCAGAACCTGCACTTTTTGAACGAGTACGATTCCGAACACGTTTTGATCCTTTCGGGCGACCATATCTATAAGATGGATTACTCGCGCATGCTCGCCGAGCACGTGGAGCACAACGCCGATTGTACGATCGCGGTCATCGACGTGCCCAAAGAAGAAGCGAGCCGTTTCGGTATTATGGACTTCGATAAGGATAAGCGCGTCCTTTCCTTTGAAGAGAAGCCCGCAAAGCCGAAGTCGAACCACGCGAGCATGGGCATCTATATCTTCAAAAAGAGCGTGCTTATCGACGAGCTGACGCGCGACGAGCAAAATCCCGATTCGCAAAACGATTTCGGTAAGAATATCATTCCCGTCATGCTCTCCGAAGGCAAGCGCATGTTTGCCTACGGCTTTAAAGGCTATTGGAAAGACGTGGGCACGGTGACGAGCCTTTGGGAAGCCAACATGGATCTTCTCGGCGAAAAGCCTGTGCTTTCGCTCTCCGACCGTACGCAAAAAGTGTATTCGCGCAACGAACCGTTGCCGCCTTCGTTCATCGGTGAAAAGGCAAAAGTGGACAACAGCATCCTCACTACGGGCTGCGAAATCTACGGCTCGGTCAAGAATTCGGTCATCGGCGAGGGCGTCGTGATCGGCGAAGGTTCGGTCGTTTCGGACAGCGTGATCATGGCAAACACGGTCATCGGTAAGAACGTTAAGATTTCGTACGGCATGATCGACGAAAAGGTCGTGATCGAAGACGACGTCGTGATCGGTGACAAAGCGGGCGACAAAATGCACATTGCGCTCGTGGGCGGCGGTTGCACCGTGAAAAAGGGCACGAAAGTCGAATCGGGTAAAATCGTGGAGTAAAGGGGAAAACAAGACATGAAAACTTTGGGTATTGTATTCAGTAATATTCACGATAAAGAAATCACCGAGCTCACGCAGAAACGCACTTTGGCGTCCATTCCGTTCGGCGGACGGTATCGGTTGATCGACTTCGTTCTGAGCAACATGGTCAACAGCGGGATCGGCAAAGTGGGCATCATCACAAAGACGAATTATCAATCGCTTATGGACCACGTGGGAAGCGGTAAGTATTGGGATCTTAGCCGTAAGAACGGCGGGCTTATGTTGCTGCCCCCGTACGGCGTGGGTGACCGCGTACTCTACAAATCGCGCTTCGAAGCCATCTGCGGCATTTCGCATTTCCTGCGCCGTTGCGACGAAGAGTACGTCGTGATGAGCGACTGCGACGCCGTATGCAACTGTGATTTTTCGGATGCTTTGCAGTATCATATCGACCACGATGCGGAAATGACGGTCATCGTGCATAAGACCAAAACGAAGGGTCATTCGTTCACGTCCGTGGCGTTTGATAAAAACCACCGCGTAACGAGCGTAACGAACCAAGACAAGCAGGACGGCGAAAAGTACATTCTGACCAACATGATCATCGTGAACCGCTTGTTCTTGTTGAAGCTCATCGAGAACGCGCATGAGCTCGGCTACACGAGTTTCTCGCGTGATATTCTCGTTCGCGGCGCAAAAGAATACCGCATTTTTGCCTACGAGTACGACGGGTATTTCCGCGTCATCGATTCGCTTGCGAATTACTACGCGTATTCGTTGGAGCTCTTGGATAAGAATACGCGCGACGACCTGTTTAAAAAGGACGGCGCGAACATCTATACGAAGGTACGCGATTCGGCGCCCTGCCGCATAACCGACACGGCAAAGGTACACAATTCCTTGGTTGCCGACGGGTGCGTCATCGAAGGCGAGGTGTCCGGCTCGATTCTGTTCCGCGGCGTGAAGGTGGCAAAAGGCGCGGTGATCACCAATTCCATACTGTTCCAAGACACCGAGGTGGGCGAGGGCACGAAGCTGAATTGCGTGATCGCGGATAAGCAGGTCAAGATTTTGGAAGACAGATTGCTTTCGGGTTATAAAACCCATCCGTACTACATTTCCAAAGATACGGTTATTTAAAAAGCGAAATCGGCACAATAACGGGAGGGCGGCGTTCGTTTGTCGCTTCTCCGAAACAATGAAAAACAAAGTAAAACACGTCATGCGCCAAAACTTAGGCGCGACGACATAAAAGGAGCAAAACTTATGGCAACGGCAAAAAAGGAAACCAAAAGCCTTAATC
>JAIEBL010000222.1 GCA_029069015.1 Clostridiales bacterium | reverse complement strand
AATCTTCCAAATAATACAGGAGTAATATGTTACTTGTAATCGACATAGGCAATACCAATATCAAAATGGCGGTGTTCCAAAATGACGAACTAGGCATGTCCTTGCGTTTGGCAACTGTCGTGGGCAAAACGAGCGACGAATACGGCTTGAACGTGACCGATCTTTTGGGTAGAAGCGGCGTTAGTCCGGCCGACATTCACGACGTTATCATGAGCAGCGTCAATCCGAATCTGAACTACACGTTCGAGCACATGGTGCGCTACTATTTCAAAGTAAAGCCCATGCTCATCGGTGCGGGACTTAAAACGGGTCTGAACGTTAAATATAAGAATCCAAAAGAGGTGGGGAGCGACCGCATTTTGAATGCGGTGGCGGCGTACCATACCTACGGCGGCCCCGTGATTGCCATCGACTGCGGCACGGCAACGACGTTCAACGTAGTCAGCGAGAAGGGCGAGTTCTTGGGCGGACTGATTTCCTTCGGGCTCAAAACGAGCGCGGACGCACTCAGTAGCCGTGCGGCAAAGCTTCCGAGCATCGAGCTTTCCGCACCGCCGCAAGTGGTGTGTCAATCCACCATCACGAACATGCAATCGGGCATTATCAACGGCTTTATCGGTATGGTGCGCCATATCGTCGCCAAAATCAAGGAAGAAACGGGCTATACCACCGCCAAAGTGGTGGCAACAGGGGGGCTCAGCGAGCTTCTTTCTTCCGAAGAGGGCATTGTGGATGCGTTCGACCGCACGCTTACGCTGCGCGGCCTGAACATTATATATAAGCTTAATAAGAATTAGGGCCAAGCCCCGCGTATTTTGTCGCATTTCGGCGTGGTGAGCCGCCTTTGCATAAAAAGGATTATTTGTAAAATAATAACATTGTTTGCGAAATTTGTTTGACAAACGGTTGTGCTATAATGTATAATTCTACTGTTAAAACAAATTTTATACTATCTGACCATAGGAGATTCATTCAATGAAGAAGCGTACAGGCATACGGGTAACGATTTTAGCTCTTGTCTTAGCCGTTGCCATGATCATGGGTACGATGTCGCTTACGGCGTTTGCAGACCCTGCGACGACGTTGGAATCGAGTAGCACTTTCGTCAGCAAGCTCTACTACGGCGAGCAAGCCGATTTTTCGGGTGCTGTTAAAGTAGTTGCTCCGAACGGAAAGGAAACAACGGCAGATCTCGATAAATATGTGCCTTGGCAGCTCGGCGCATACACCGTTTATCTCGACGATAACTATTCCTACACCGTGTCTTGCACGATGAAGAAAGCCTACGAGCTTCGCGTAGAGAACGACGGCGCGGCAATTGCGACTTATCTCAAAGCAGGCGAGAAGCTCAAAATTCCTTCGGCAGCGGTTTGGTATCCGTCGGAAGAGTACGGCGTGGACTACCAAAAGGCAGAGGCGGAAGATAACTGCACCGTTAAGTATAAAATCATCGGTCTCAGCACTACGGGGGTAGAAGTATCCGCGGAAACGCAGGAAGTGACCATTGAGAATCCCGGCACGTATACCGTACACTACTACTGCACGGTTGGCGGGGAAGAGAACGGCACGAAGTACCTCTATAAAGACTATACCGTAAAGGTACAGCAGGACTTTGCGGACACCAAAGCGCCTACGCTCAACGTAGTCAACATTCCCAAGGAAATCAGCCTCAATACCAAGGTAACGCTTCCCAAGGCAACGGCGACCGACGACTACGACAAAAACGTTAAAGTAAACGTAACCGTTACGCAGTATGACGACGCGACCAAAGAGTACGTGCCCGTCAAAAAGGTGACGTTGGACGAAAACGGCTACGCCAAAGAAGCGAAGGACGAAGACGAAACGTTCGACAACGTGTACAATCTTTCGTTCTATCCGACCAAGGCTACCAAGTACAAGGTTGAGTATTCCGCCGAAGACGATGCGGGTAACACGACCTCGGGCGTACACGTATACACCTGCGAAGCCATCGATAAGACTGCGCCGGTACTCAAAGAAATCAACGACGACCTGATCCCCACGAAGTGGGCGAAGACGGTTACGAAGAAAGCGGAAGGCGAGAATCCCGCCGAGCCCACCGTAAAGCTCGACAATACGACGGTAACGTTCCCTTATCCTAAATTCGTCGACAATAACAGCAAGCAGCTTACGGTTATTTTCGAAATCAAAGATACGGTAAACGCCAACACCGTTATTCGTTTCTCGAATATTTACGACTACACCAAAAACGAAGATAACGACGAAGAAGTAGCCGGCGCAGGTACGCAGTACAAATACGATGCCGACCACGCAAGCAACGGATTGTATCCCAATGAAGCCAATTTCACGAAAGACGGTCTCACGCTTGATTTTGCGCCCTACTTCGAAAAGATGAAAGAGGACGATAAGTCCTACACGGGCACGTATACCGTGAGCTATCAGGCGCGCGATACGTATCCCAACATTTCCACGAAGACCTACGATATCACGTTCGAAGAAACGCTTACCGATACGGTAGCGCCCGACGTGAAACTGACGTTCAACGACGACTATCTGCTGTTCACGTCGAGCGAAGAGGAATTCACGATTCCCACGCCCACCGTGTCCGACGATACCGATACGCGGCCTACGATTGAGTATTATCTCAGTAGCGCTGCCGATAAGACCGCAGAAGAAGACAAGAACTGCATCAAAGTCAAGGGCGGCGAAACGGCGAAAATTTCGCTCGTAGGCGAGGAGGGTGCGAAGGTGCCCACGCTTGTTATCGAAGACAAAGCGGCGGGTACGAAAAAGACGCTCGAACTTACCGATGAGCTTTACTACTACGTAAAGGCGACCGACGATGCGAAGAACGCCACCGTTCTTACGAACGAAGACGAGCCCATCAGCGTAGTCAATGCGCTTGGCTTGACGAAGTCTGTGAAAGCAGATCTCGATCTTGGCGATTTGACGGTCACTACTTTGAATCAAGGCAAAGAAACCTCCGTAGGCGGCTTTACGTTTACGGTTCCGTCCGGCGAAAACCGTGACTTGTTCTGATGTTAATTGAGCTTGGTGCAAAACGGCAAGCTCATTACTTCGGCACCCATTTCCTTCCAGACGTATTTCGACGGCACGAAAATAAATGTAAAGAACATCACGTTTGCCGTACCCGGAGCGGAGCACAAAGAGGACGAAGACCCCACAGCGCAGCTTTATATCCGCATCTTCAATGTGGCGGGCGCAAGCTATACCACCGTTAAAGAGTATACGATAACCCCGAGCACCTCCGGCAGCGGCAATATGGGTTCGGGTCTTGAAGTGCCTGTAAGCGGCAATGCGTACACCTCGTACTTGCTGAAAAACCGTAACGTGTCTAAACCCGGCGACTTGGGTCCGATAGAGTACGTTGTCCGTAAGATCACGGCAGTAGGTAAGTTCAGCCTTATGCACGATACGTTCACCGCGTACAACGCAGGTACGTTCGAGTTCACCGACGGTTATTTCACGGACGAAACCCTCACGGCTGACGATGGCAATTCGTATTACGATGGCAGTTCGTATCATCCGTTCAAAGCGTTCGATAAGAACCCCAGCTATACGCTTTCCGTTTCCGAAAAGGCAACCCCCGTTTGGCAGGTGCAAGGCGAGATGCCTACGTATTCGAAAGCGGGTGAAAAGGTTGTTCTTCCCAAAGTCGTCGCATCTTCCGATTACGCCGTAGCAAAAGTCGTGCTTTCGGTCGTAGGGCCGGACGGTTCGTTGTCGGTTGCTACCTCGAAAGAAGACAACACGGGCAAGAAAGTTACGATTAACGATAACGGTGAGTACGAATTTACGCCGGAAGAAAACAAAGACGGCATCTACACCGTAACTTATACGGCGTACTACGGCGACAACGAGAAACTGACGCAATCTTTCGAAATCAAAGTAGGCGACATTATCGCGCCCACCTTCAAGCTTACGAACGATCACGGCACGCGTGCGACGGAAGGCGATACCTTCACGTTCAGTGCGGTGGAAGTGACGAGCACGGAAGATTTGAGCACGGCGGCGCAAAACAGCACCAAATACACCAAACGCTTAAAGACGGCGGACGGCACGGTTGTATATGAAGTATCGGGCGAGGGTAACTCCAAGCGCGACGCGACCAAACCGACGGACGGCAGCACCTACACCTTCAACAAGGTAGGTCCGTACACGGTTGAATACACCGTTACCGATAAAGCGGGCAACGAGTCGATCAAGACCTATACGATTAACGTTTCCGCTAAAAAGGTAAACAATCCGATTTCTACCAAGATCATCAGCACGATTCTGATTATCGTAGGCGTGCTCCTGATTGCAGGCGTTATCCTTTACTTCATCCGTTTCCGCAAGGTAAAGAGCAAGTAATCGAAAACAAAAACGACTTTGTAAAAGCGGCGAGCTTTCTTGCCGCTTTTATGTTTGTAAAAGGGACGAAAAATGGCGGCGAAGGTCACACACACCATTACGGCGGTCAGTGCCGAAAAAAAGGAATCTTTTGTAGAAGCAGTAAAAGCATGTAAAGCTTTTTCGCTCGTTTCTTTTTTGCCCACCACCGAGAATTGCCATTTCGAACGGTATAATTTTTTGCATAAAGACGGCAAAATGGGCATTGTGTACGACACCAAAGCGGACATTTTCACCGTTTCGGCAAAGCCTTCGATTTTGGAAACCGTCCTTCCGCTTTTCGGTATAAAGCAAAAGAAATCCCAAGCAAAGGAATCGGCGATTCCCGTCGGCTCAAAAAAGAAGCCCCCGCGGCTCTCCACGCAAAAGGGGAGCAAGGCGCTCGGAGCGGGAAAATCGCAGAACGTGCCGCAATTATCCACGCAAAAGGAAACTAGGGCGGCGCTTACGGGCAGAACGAACGCGGGACTTCTTGCCGCCGCGAATGGTACGGAGAGTGCCCAAGACGTGGGGCTGAAACCCGCGCAAACCGAGCCTGCGTACAAAGACGGGTTTGCCGTAAAGAATTGCCCTGCCGAACGGTTTGAGTCGTTTATCAAGCAAATAAAGGCGTTAAACGGCGTATCGGTGATAAAGACGGAAATACCAGACGGTATTTCGTATACGATAAGCGAAAAAACGCAAAAGTGTTACCTGCGGTACGCGCCCAAGAAAAAGACGGTGCAGCTGCAAGGGAAGCGTAGCAACGTGTTCGCGCAGGTGCAGGTGATCCTGACGGGGGCTTCGGGTTTTAACGAAGCGGTCGGGTCGCATATCGCGCTCACGGGCGAGCAGCAGCGCACTGCAAGTATACAGCGGCGTTTAAAGAAGATTTTGCCCAACGCGTTTGATCTTCTTTCCGAGCAGTCGAAAATCGACTTAGGGATCGGCATGGTGGACATCGGCAACGACAAAGTCACGTTGACCGATTATTCGGTGCTGTTAGTGCCGCCGTACCGCGGACTCGAACGGTTTATCTACGACTTGCAACAGGCGTACGGCATATCCGTCAAAATGATCGGGCAAGCGTACGAAAAAGACGCCGAAGGGCATTATATGTTAAAGCTCGGGTATCGCCGCAAGACGGGCGTCGTGTATTGCGAGGTCATGAGCGCGCTCTACACCGAATACTTTGCGCGGCGGAACTTCTACGCGCATTCGGATAATACCGATGCGGGGGTCAGCCGCTTTATCGGTGAAAAGGGAACGGCGGCATCCATTTTCGATAATCTTTGCAAAGTCATCGATTATAACGCCCGCAAGCTCAAAGAGATAGGGTTTTCGGTCAAAAAGCAATAATACGGTTTGGTTCTTTTACGGAGGAAGATAGGTATGGCAAAATTTATTTTCGTTACGGGTGGCGTTGTTTCGGGGCTTGGTAAAGGCGTAACGGCGGCAAGTCTTGCGCGGCTCTTAAAGGCACGCGGTTACCGCGTAACCTTACAAAAGTTCGACCCGTATTTCAACGTAGACACATCCAACCTTTCGCCCTATCAGCACGGTGAAGTGTACGTGACCGAGGACGGCGGCGAGGTCGATTTGGTCGTAGGGCACTACGAGCGCCTTCTCGGTGAAAACCTCGGCATTAAGAACGACGTAACGAGCGGCCAGATCTATTCGGCGGTCATCGAAAAAGAGCGCAAGGGGCTGTATAACGGTAACACCGTGCAGGTCGTGCCGCACATCACCGACGCAATCAAAGAACGCATATACTCGCTCGATACGCCCGACAGTGATATCATCATTACCGAAATCGGCGGCGTAGTGGGCGACATCGAATGCCATCCTTTCCTCGAAGCCATTCGTCAGTTCCGCGGCGAAGCGGGCAAGGGCAACGTCATTTATATCCACGTCACGCTCGTGCCGTATATCGAGAGAAGCGGCGATCAGAAGCCGAAGCCAACGCAACAAAGCGTGAAAGAACTGCAAAACCTCGGCATTCAGCCCGATATCATCGTGTGCCGCTCCGACTATCCAATCGGCGCAG
>JAIEBL010000221.1 GCA_029069015.1 Clostridiales bacterium | reverse complement strand
GCGCTGGTTAAAGACGCGCTATCCTCGCTTCTCCCCGAAAACTTCACGGTAAGCAAAGCGCTTGCGCTTTTGAACAATCTTACCTACGAGGACGGGGTACTTTCCTTTACGCTTACGACGCAAAGCGGTAATTCGTTCGCCGTACGCCTCGAACACGACGACGTTCTTCGTTCTCTCTCGATCGGCGGCACGAAAGATTCCGCTTCGGTACGCCTTAGCGCCACGCTTTCCGAAGACAGCGGCGCGCCTGTTTCGTTACCGCAAAACGCCGAAGACGTTGCCGCGCTCACGCCGTGGCTGGAAAAATTACAGTCGCTGACCACGGCAGAGGGCGTACGGATCACGCTGCTGCCCACTACGCTCGGTTCGGGCGACGACGCACTTAACGTAAGCGGCGAGGTCACGCTTGCCCGCACGGAAAAGGGCGTAAACGCGGAAGCGCTTTTAACGGTGAACGGCAACGAAGTGCACGCGTACTACGTAGACAATACGCTATACGTACAGGCAGGCGAAGCAGCTTTTTCGCTTTCCGCCGCCGATATTGAAAGCACGATCGCCGACCTTAAAGCCTTACTTATTCAAGACAAAGACGAGAAAATCGAGCGGGCTTTGCAAAGTCTGCAAGCCACGCTTGCACTCGTAAAGGCAATCAATCCCTCGTTTGCGGGCAGCCCCGACAGCCAGCCGCTTATGCCTGCTATCGAAGCGCTTTCCTTACGCGAAGACAAACTGCTCGTTTCCCTCTCTTTTGGAGGCACGACCGTCACGGCATCCCTAGCCGGCGCGTCCGTACTCACGGCAAACCTTACGGTCAGCGGCGAACATACGGCGAACTTCACCGTCACGGCAGAGGCACTTGGTCCGACCGCAATAGACGCGCCGAGCGGCGAATTTACGGACCTGAAAGCGTACCTTGCTTTCCTTCCCCCGCTCACGAACACGCTCCTGCAAGAAAAGTTTGAAATTCACGTCAGCGGGAGCCTTACCAAGCAAACCGAGAGCGGCGTGCTTCGCGACGCATTTGAAGCGGAATTGTCGGCACAAAACAACCGCGGCGCATTCGAGATCATGGGCAACATAAAAGTCGCCGGCGTTTCGCTCGACTTTATGTTCGTCCGTAACACCGTCTATTTGCGAACGGGCAATCTGGCGGTCAGACTGCACCTTTCCGACACACAGACGCTGGCGGAAGCGGTGATCGATATTCTGTCCGACGAATCCGTGCGCGCCTTGCTCGGCATGACGGTAGGCGACGCGAATAACACCGCCGCCGTCATGGAAGCGCTCTCAAGCGTTCTTCCCCCGTTGAATTTCAACGGGGTGACCGCTCTGCTTTCGGGCGCATATATCGAAAACGGTACGTTCACCGTCGGGGACGAAACGTACGACGAAGCGCGGCTCGTGCTTCCCGTAAGTCCCGAAAACGGCGTGCCTTACGAGCTTGCGCTCGGCGTAGCGAACGGCGCGCTTTCGAGCACGGCGATCCGCGGGCTGACGGCGGGAAATATCCAAATCGACGTTTACGCGACGCTCGACCTTTCGGCATCCTTTACGATCGATGCCGACGACGAAGACTACGTCGATCTTTCGCTTCTGACTTCGTTTGCCGCGCCCGTAAAAGCTTTGCTCGGCGCAGACGCGCTGAATATGCAAATCAGCGACGGGCTTCTCAAAACGTCCCTTCTTTCGGGCGACCTTTCGGGTAGCGTTTTGTTGTCGCTTGAGCCCCTTCAAGTGCAAGCCGCGCTGAATTTCGGCGAACACACCGTCTCCTTCGTATACACGGGCGAGGGTGTTATGTTCGTAGCGATCGACAATATCAAGCTTACTTTCACGGCAGACGACGTAGCTGCGCTGATTGCGCAGATCAAATCGTTCGGTGAAAAATCGGGGCTTGACGACGAGCAACTCACCGCGCTTACGACGGTACTTAATGCCACGGCAGAAACCGCGAGCCTGCTCGACACGCTTCTTCCGCTCCGCCCCGCCGACCTTATCGGCTATCTCGCAGAGTGCAAGCAGAGCGAAGACGCAAACGGTAACAAAATCGACGATTCGCTGACCGTTGCCTTTGCCACCGACAAGCTTGCCGCCACCGTCGTGCTTACGGCTAGCGGCAATGCGCTCAGCATAAAACTGCAAAGCTTCTCATACGGCAACGTCGTCTACGATTCCTCGGCGTGCGTTCTCGTTTCGCCTCACGTCGGCTTTACCGCCGCGGCGGAAAACGCGAATTCGTACGTAGGTCTTCGTCACCTTCAATCGTATATCGATCCCGTGATGAACACGATCGAACAATCGCAGTTCACCGTTTCGCTCAGTGGCACGGTCACGGGCAGCGACGGCGTGCAAACGAGTGCAAACGGCGTCTTTAAGGCGCGACCCACCGAACACTTTGCCGACCTGCAGCTTTCGCTTGCCATGACGCAAGGCACGGCAAAAACGGAAATCGTCGTCACGATCATCGACGGCGGCGCGGCGAATCACAGCAACGTGACGGGCTACGTTTCCTATAAAGGACCGTCCTACAAAAAGGCGTTCGTCGCCTCCGTAGACTACAAATCGGCACTGCAGATGATCGCTGCGGCGTGCGATATTCTCAACGTGCATATCGAACTGATCGACAATTTAATGGCGAAGAACAACGTCACGATGCCCAACGCCACCGTCTTCGATACGCTGGATATCAAGGGCTTAGACGGGCTTCGGGAAAAAATCGGCTCGATCTTTGAAAAGACGGAAGGCGCGGACGACGCCGTGCAGGGCGGCGCAAGCGGAATTGCCGCGCTCGTAGACGAAGCAACGATCAACAGCGTGCTCAAGGGCATCTCCCTCACTTTCGGCAAGATTACCGAAGACGAGAACGAACCCGATCGGCTGCATATCCGTATCGACAATTCGCTCATCGGCGGCGACGACTCGCTCGCCCGCATTTCCATCGGGCACAACGGGAACACGGGCAGCGATGCATTCTTAACGTATATCGACGTAGAAAACCTTACGGCAGGCGGCATGCAGGTAAACGCGTTTACCGCTACGCTCGACTGCTCGGAAGAGGCGTTCGGTACGCTCACCGCGCCCGCCGTCGACTACGACTTCTCCTCGCTCGACGAGCTGCTGATCGCGCTCATCAACACGGCGAACCTGAAAGAATTCGAAATCACGGGTGCGCTCGCGCTCAACATTCCCGTGATCGGCAACATATCCGTGCCCTTCGTCATCGACGTAAAGATCTTAGGCGACGGCAGCACGGTTGCGGCAATCAAGTTTGAAGTGCCGCATTACAGCAACGTTCTGGGTATCTTCCTCGGCTCGACCACGCTTTTAAATGCGAGCGACAGTTACCTCTATTTCGTCAACGACCGTCTGTACTTTATCGTTGATCACCTCGATAAAAACCGGAACTATCAGTCCACCGAAACGGATTCGGCGACCATAGACGAATTTTTGGCGAACCCCACGAAATACCTCTTTATGCTCCTCAATCTGTCGAGCGGCATCCGCTCCACGATCGAGGACGCTATGCAAACGGAGAACGGTAAAGGTACGGACGACCTTACGCAGATCTTAAAATCGTACACTTGCGAAAACGGCGTATACACGCTCAAAGTAGGGCTTGCCGAACTTGCGGGCAATAAGAACCTCAGCGATCTTACGCTGACCGTCAATGCAAGCAACAGTTGCATCAGAGGGCTCAACGTACAGACGAAGTTCGTGAACCTTATCACGTTGGGCTTCGGGAACGGCGCGTCGCTCGTAAACGTTGCCGAAAAGACGGAGAACGGTAAGACCGTATATTACAGCAAGGGCATCTCCCCCGTTTCCTACGGTCACGCCGCACCCGCAGATATCGACACCGACCTTACGAACATCGAAGATTCGCTCGCGCGTATCTTCCCCGTCGAAGCAGCCGAAACCTTTGCCGTAAAGACGGCGGGCAAAGCCGAAAAAGCAACCGACGCAGCATCCGATGCGGCAAACGCGTCCAAACGCGTAGCCGACGCGTTATCTGCACTACGCGTAGCCGAGGCAAACGCAAAAGCCGCCACCGAAAAAGTAGACAGCATTCCCAAAGGCTCGTTCGGCTACGACCGCGCAGTCGCGGCAAAAGCGCAAGCCGACAAAGCAAAGATACGCGCCGAAGAGAAATGTGAAAGGGCGCTGGGTGCCCGCGTAGAAAGCGCAAGGGACGCACTCGCGGCAGCAAAGGAAGCCTATAAGTACGCCTCGAAAGCGGCAAAAGCGGCAAAGAGCGCGCTCGACGCAAGCACGGAAATCCGTGCCGCACAGGCAGCGGCGGAAAGTGCGAACGCCGCGCTTCTTGCCATCGACGCGGCAAAAGAGGCGCTCGAAAAAGCCGAACAAGCGGCAATCGATGCCGGGACACGCGGCGAAACCGTCCTTGCTGAAATCCGCGCATTCAAAGCCGACATGCAAGACGGAAACGACAGCAAGCAAATAGAAAAATTGCAAACCGTCGCGACGGGTGCGTTGCACGCCGCAAACGACGCATGCGCCCGTTCGATCGACGCCGCTGCAGAGAAAGCGAAAGAAACCGCCGATATGCAAACGCAGGACATCTATCTTGCCACCGAGCTTTGCGGCGAAACCTTGCGCGCCATCGCCGCCATGCAAACGGCAAACGAAACGGCACAAGCCGCAGTCAGACTGTTGCTACCAGGGGTCGATATCGAAAACGAAACGGAACTTACGGCAGCGATAGTCACCTTACCGCAAGACGCGCAAACCGCCGTTACGCAAGCCGTTCTTACAAAGGGCGCAAATAAGAGCAACAAGGAACGAGCGGAAGAAACGGAAAAGAGCATCGCAACCGGCATTGCCGATATCGCCATTCAGAATGCAGGCGCATTCGGAACGAGCGCAAAAAATATCGCAACGACGGCCGAGCAGAACGCAGCTTCCGATCCCGATGCAGCGATCACGAACACCGAGACCGCCCTGCGCGATATGCGCTATGCCGTAAAGGCAATCGGTTGCGCCGAGCAAGCCGCAAAGATCGTTCCTTCCAAAGCGGGTGCGGCAAAACAAGCGGCAAGCGAAGCCAAGAACAGTCTGACGCAAGCAAGCGGTACGCTTCTCTCGGCGGCGCAAACGATAACGGCAACGTACATTGCACGTGTCGATGCGGCGCGGAGCGCATTCCTCCCCACCGAAGACAACGCGGCAACCGTTTTAACGAACATGACGCAAATCACCGATCTTCTTGCCCGCTTAACGTATACGGAAGAACTTGCGAGCGAAGCAGCCGAGCTCGGCATGCCCGAGGGCGCAGCCGCCACGCTTACGAGTGTACGCGCGCAGATTCTCGTAAAAGCGTTGACCGTTGCGGATGAATACGCAGCCACCTTCTACGCCGCATACGCAAAAGAGCGCACAACCCTTCAAACCGCCTACACTGCCGCAAACGACCTGACGACGGACACAAGCAAGAGAACGGAAGTCAAGAACGCTTCCGCTGCGCTTTGCTCGGCAACGAGCGGCGCAACGCCCTACGCCCGGACGCTGAACGAATGGCTGGACGTTACGGCAAAAGTACTTTCCTATAATATTCCGCTTACGCAAGAGCAGCGCCAAGGATTGCAAAACGTTTCGCAAAACGCATTTAAGCCTCTGCTTGACATACTCGAAGAGGATGCGAAAAACGCACAGTCGGGCGCGTCCACCTGCAAGACGAGAGCCGACGCCCTTAGCATGGGTACACTCAATTGGTACAAAAAAGACGTGGAAGCCGCGCAAGCCGCCGCCGAAGAAGCTACGAACGCAGCGTCTGCCTTCCACACCGCCGCGGGGGCGGCAAATAGCAACTACACGCTCCTTACCGCTCTCTTGGGCGAAACAAACTGATTCGTCTAATTTTAGTATATATAATATAGAAAAGGCGACCGCAACGATTATCGCGTACGGTCGCCTTTTTGTATGGCTTACGCCTAGAATGACTACAAGGGATTGTCACCTCGACCGAAGCGCAGCGGAGCGGAGAGGTCTCTCTTTTCGAGATTTCTCCACTCCGTTCGCTTCGCTCACTTCGGTCGAAATGACGAAAACCATCGCTATTCCGCCTCTTCCCCGAAAAGTACTTCTGCCGCTATATCGGCGCACTCTGCTATCATTTCGGGACAGGGGCGCTTTTTATAGTATTCCGCCGTGCGCGCTTCGGGGCGAGGGTCGCGCGCCGCCGCCGAGGCCCCGAGCAATTCGCGGCAAATCACAGAGCCGTGCTTCTCTTCAAACAGCGCCGCCATTTTCTGCACGGCCGAGTAGACCTGCGTACGGTTATCAAGGTCGCCGGGCTTACCGCTGCTGTACCGCAGCCCCGCAAGCATTGTCATGCCCGAAACGGCACCGCAGGTCAGGCGCAGTCTGCCCATGCCGCCGCCGAAACCGTCCGCCCTG
>JAIEBL010000220.1 GCA_029069015.1 Clostridiales bacterium | reverse complement strand
GAATTAAAATAAAGTGAAAGATTGCCTAATGTAACGCCGACCAGACATTTACTCCCAAAAGCGAGCAAATTCGGTTCTCAATAATTTCTTTGCAAAATACTTGAAATTTGCGGCAAAATCTAGTATACTGATAAGTAAGCAAAAAACGGAAGGAATGCGCAATGGCGAATTGCAGAATTTTAATCGTTGACGATGACGATAATATCTGTCAGCTCTTAAATCTATATCTCGTAAAGGAAAGTTACAGTACGGCGATTTGTCACAACGGCAAAGACGCCATTAAAATGCTCAAAGATGGCGAATTCGACCTCATGCTGCTCGATATCATGATGCCTGAAATGGACGGCTACGAAACCCTTACCGAAGTCCGAAAATTTTCCTCCATTCCCATTATCATGGTTTCGGCAAAAGGGGAATCGATCGATAAAATCAGCGGACTCGACCACGGTGCGGACGACTACGTCACAAAGCCCTTTGAACCGCAGGAGCTGCTTTCGCGCATCAAAGCGATTTTCCGCAGAGCACAACCCGCTGCCGTTGCTACGCCGTCAAGCGATCTTACGTACGACGATTTGTATATCAGCGTCAAAAACTACATCGTACGCGTGGGCGATCAGAAAATCGATATGACGCCCAAGGAAATCGAACTACTGTTTTGTCTGGCAGAGCACCCTATGCAGGTCTTTACCCGTGAACAATTATTGCACAAAGTATGGAGCACCGACTATCAAGGCGATACCCGCACGGTGGACGTGCACATCAAACGTATCCGTGAAAAATTGGGTAGCGGCAAATCTTGGCAATTAAACACCGTTTGGGGCGTCGGCTACAAATTCGAAGTAACACCGCAATGAAGCTTTTAACGAACTTTATATCCCGTAGTATACTTTTTTTGGTCATATACGGTGCAACGATTTTTTGCCCGCTGTTTTTTTTAACGCCGCACGTCGTGGGCGGCGAAAAGGTTTTGCTGATTCTATTGGTAGCATTACTTGCGGTAATCGAGGGAATCCTGTACGTTTTTCTCTATTTTAAGATCGTTATTACGCCCATTCGCACGCTCGACGCCATGGCAAAAAAGCTGACGAACGGGGAATACAACGTCCGTACGAAAATCGGATTTGCCGACGACGAAATCAAAAAACTCACCAAAAGTACGAATAACGTAGCGGGGGAGTTCGAAGACTTGGAGCAAATGCGTAAATCGTTCGTTGCCAACGCGTCGCACGAACTGCGCTCACCGCTTACGTCCATGCAAGGGTTTTTGCAAGCCATTTTGGATGGCACGATCGCGCCCGAAGACCGCGAAAAATACCTAAAAATCGTTCTGAACGAAACCAAACGACTCAGCTCGCTGATTACGTCCATGTTGGATCTCTCGCGTATGGAGTCGGGCAAATATCCGCTTTCAATGACACGCTTCGAAATCAATTCCGTGATCCGGCAGGTCGTGGAGCGATTCGAAACGCACCTCGTCAAAAAAGAATTGCAGTTAGACGTAGATTTTGCACGCGCGGCAAGCTACGTATACGCCGATAAAGACAAAATCGTACAGGTGCTTATCAATCTTATCGACAACGCCATCAAGTATTCACCCGCATACTCGCGCATACTCGTCACGACGCACATTCACGGCAGAAAGATCTACGTCACAATCAAAGACCACGGGTTAGGTATCAGCAAAAAAGACCAGATGCTGATTTGGGATCGCTTCTACATGGCGGATAAAGCACGTACCCCCGGCAAAAGCAAGGGCACGGGACTTGGACTGAGCATCGTCAAAAAAATCATCGACGACCACAAAGAAGTGATTTGGGTAGAGAGCAACAAGGGCGCGGGGGCAACGTTTATCTTTACGCTTACGCTGTTCGATCCGAATAAGCACAAAGTCAATACAGGCACAGTCCTGCAAAAAAACGAATAACGGAGTAATATTTTGGATTACTATTACGAACAGAACGTAGACAATCCCAACATTGACAAACACTTAAAGCGCACGAAGACGTTATCCGTTCTGCGCTACATGGTTTTGGCGATCGGTATTATTTTCGCGTACCTGTTTTTCTTTTGGGGAACGAAAGCCAAACTGTCGGCAATTCTTTTTTCGCTCTTCTTTGTCGCATTGGAAATGACGCCCGTGCTTCTGGTGTTTTTTCTGATCGGCAAATATTTAAAACAAACCAATTCGGAATACGACTATTTGTTGAACGGCAGCATTTTGCGTATCGTGCGCGTTATTCGCCGCAACAAACGCAAACTCTTTTTAACGATCCGACTCGATTCGGTAGAGTCTATAGGCAAAATCAACAGCGAGACGTACGAACGCTACGCCGCATCTAGAGAAATCAAAAAGCAATACGCCGTTTGTGATTATGACGACGAAGACGCGCTCGTCTATATGTATTATCACGGCGAAAACGGCAACTGCTTACTACATTTCGAACCGGATGAGGAAATGATCCTGACGCTGAGAAAAAGCCTGCCTCGCTTCAGCATTATGGATAAAAGCATGAACGCGCCCGTAATTTCCACTAAAAAAGAATGATTTACTTAGATAACGCAGCGACAACAAAACCGTTTGACGGCGTGATCCGCCGCATGGCGCACTTTTATACCGAAGCGTACTTTAATCCTTCGGCACTGTATGCACCCGCATTCGACACGGCAAAAGAGCTTGAAGAGAGCCGCTCATATTTACTTTCTGCGCTCGGCGGGTGGGGGAATTTATATTTCACCTCTTGCGCCACCGAATCGAACAGCTGGGTTTTCCGTTGCGGCATCAAGAACAAACGCGGCAATATCGTGGTTTCGGCGGGGGAACACGCTTCCGTATACGAAAATGCGCAGGCACTTATAAGCGCAGGGATAGACGTCCGCTTCGTTTCGCTCAATGCCGACAGCACGGTCAATCAAGATGACTTTGCGCAAAAAGTGGATGCAGACACAACGCTTGTTTCGGTGATTCATTGCAGTAACGAAACAGGCGCAATCAACGATATCAAAACGCTCGCCACGCTTGCCAAATCCAAAAACGGAAAGCTTTTGTTCCATGCCGACGGCGTACAAGCATTCGGAAAAATGACCGTAGATTGCCGAGACGCAGGCATCGATCTATACAGTATCAGCGCACACAAAATCGGCGGTCCGAAAGGGGTAGGCGCGCTTTGGGTACGCGAGGGTCTGCATTTATCTCCGTTTTTGATCGGGGGCGGGCAGGAAAAAGGCTTGCGGTCGGGCACGGAAAACGTTGCGGGTATTGCAGGCTTTGCCGAAGCGTTCCGCCTTTTTTCGCAAATCGACAAGCAAAAGATCGCAAAGCTGAAGAATATATTGAAAGAAGCGCTCTGCGCACTGCCGTACGTTTCGGTAAACGGAAGCGATACAGGTTCGCCTTTTGTTTTATCGGTTGCCGTGCAAGGCGTGAAAGCAGAGATTTTACAACGCAAGCTTGCAGAGTGCGGCATTTTGGTCGGGCTTGGCTCGGCATGCGCTTCACGTCTTAAAAAGAACCGCGTACTTTCCGCCATGGGTAAAAACAAAGAACAAATAGAGGGGAGTGTCCGGCTCAGTTTCGGCGCAGAGAACGTGAATACGGACGGTGTAGCCGTAGGGCAACAAATCGCAGACTGCATAAAAAGCTTGCATATACAGCGGAGATAAAGATGAACAACGTAATCGTGATTCGCTACGGCGAACTGTATTTGAAGGGCAAAAACAAGCATTATTTCGAACGCATTTTAGTGCAAAACATACGGCGCAAGCTCAAAAAGTTCAATTGCACGCTGACGGTAGGCAGAAGTCGCTACCTCGTAGAAAATTACGCACCGCAAGATGAGCGCGCCATTTTGGATGCGTTGCTTTGCGTGTTCGGCATACATTCGCTCAGCGTTGCCGTATGCGTATCAAACGATTACGAAACGGTAAAAAACACGGCAATTTCTGTTGCGCCGACAAAAGGTTCGTTCCGCGTCAACGTAAACCGCGCCGATAAACGCTACCCGTACACTTCCGTCGCACTGGCAGCAAAACTCGGAGACGCGATTCTTGCGCATAACGACAAACTGACCGTTGATTTACATACGCCCGACGCCGCCGTTTACGTCGATATCAGGGAAGACGGCACGGCGTATGTATACGGCAAGGTGATTCCCGCGCTCGGCGGTATGCCCGTAGGCTGCGCAGGGAAAGGGTTACTGTTGCTCTCGGGCGGAATCGATAGTCCCGTGGCAGGTTTTATGATGGCAAAACGAGGACTGCGCTTTGATGCCGTACACTTTCATTCCTATCCGTATACGAGCGATCAAGCCAAAGAAAAGGTTATAAAGCTTGCCTCGATTCTGAAAAAGTATTGCGGCAACATTCGCCTATACTGTATACCCGTTACCGAAATACAGGAACAAATTCACGCGCATTGCACCGACGCCTTTATGATCACGCTTCTTCGACGCGCCATGATGCGCCTCGCCGAACGCACGGCGCAAAAATTCGTATGCGGTTGTATCGTTAACGGCGAATCGCTGGGGCAGGTAGCAAGCCAAACCCTCGAAAGCATCACCGTAACGAACGATACGGTGAAAAGCATGCCCATTTTCCGCCCGTTGATCGGCATGGATAAACAGGAAATTATCGATATCGCGCTTAAAACAGGCACATACGAAACCTCCATTTTGCCCTATGAAGATTGTTGTACGGTTTTTCTACCCGAAAGCCCCGTAACGCGTCCGCAAATCGCAAAAGCCGAAGAAGAGGAAAGCAAGCTGACGGATTATGACGCGCTGCTAAATCGCGCCTTCGACAATCTCGAAATCATCGACGTGTGAAAAGTAGTCGTCTCCGAACCAGAACAGTTCTTCGCCGTATGAATATTCGCTCGGAATGTGACCCGACGAAAACCAACAGGGCATACGGTAACGTTTCGGTAGCGTAGGCGCCGCCAAATACACTTTTTGCTCTTCGTACAGCCTTTTTTCATCTATGTCTAACATACATACCGTATCAGGCACAGTAAAACCGCTATTTTTGGACAACGGCAACGACAATAAGACGTCACGCGCGATTTGCGTAGGCCGTCCGCCACCGAGCAGATTTTCCTTTCCTTCATCACTTCCGAGCCAGACGGCAACAGTGTATGCGGGTGTATAGGCAATGCAATATGCATCGCTGTTTTTTTTGCCTACGCCGACCGTACCCGTTTTTGCGGCAACACAGGGAAGATCGGAAAGCCTTTTCGCCGTACCCGTTTGCGCGCAAGAACGCAACATATCCGTCAGTAAAAAGGCGGTATCGCTACGTACGGCGCGTTCCGCCTGCAATTTTTGTTTGTAGATCGGTTTGCCGTCTACGTAAATTGCGTTGATATAACAGCTTTTTACGTATTGTCCGTTATTTGCAAGCGTTGAATAGGCATCGGCGAGCTGTTTAAGCGTAACACCGTCCGTAAGGCCGCCTAGGCCCGCCGCGTAACCACTGTCGTTTTTGCCAAGTAGCAGCCCGAATTTAGCCGATACATTCTTTGCGTACGGAAGCCCACACATATCAAGCAGTTTGAGCGCAGGGATATTCAGCGATTCCTTTAAGCTGTCTTTAACGGTAACCGCGCCGTAATATTTGTCACCGAAGTTTTTGGGCTTATATCCGCCGAAATCCGTCGGCTCGTCGATAAGCACCGAAGCAGGGTAGACAAGCCCCTTTTCCAAAGCGGGCGCATAATCGATAAAGGGTTTTATCGTTGACCCCGGCTGCCGTTTGAGCTTAGCAAAATTTCCGTTACAAGCGTCAAACAGAACCTCGCCCCTCACATTATCCGCCACAAATACGCGCATATTATCGTCCGTTTTTAAAAGTATGTCACACATAGCATCAAAAACGCTGTCAAATTTGGCTATTTTTGCGTTTGTCATAATCGTTGCGTTCTTTTCAAACACTTCTTCGGGCAAGCAATGCAAAACATCCGCCGCCTCGGAAAGCACATTTTCCAAATACGCAGCATACGGATCAAGTCTATATTCGGCACGGACGGGCAGCGACTTCGCTTTCTCTGCTGCTTCGTGCGAAAGTTTACCGTTTTTCTCCATTTGGCCAAGCACCGTATTACGCCGCTTCCGTGCAGCATCCGCGTGCTTGACGGGATTGTACCTTGTCGGGTTATTGATGATACCCGCCAAAAGCGCACTTTCGCTCAGATCGAGCGCCGACGCATCTTTATTAAAGTAGACACGCGCCGCTTGCCCGATTCCGTAAACGTTTCCGCCGAAATACACCACATTCAAGTACGCTTCCAAAATTTCGTCTTTCGTGTATTTTCGTTCCAATTCTTTTGCGATGCGTATTTCCTGCAATTTACGTGAAAGCGTCTTTTCGTTGGTTAGATGCGTATTCTTAATAAGCTGCTGCGTAATGGTGGACGCGCCCTCTTTGAACGAAAAAGCAAACAAATTGTTCTTTGCAGCGCCCAACATGCGAATGTAATCCACGCCGTTATGTTTATAGAACCGCTTGTCTTCGATACTGACAAATGCATTCACCGTATTGGCTGAAAGCGAAGAGAGGGGCGTATATATGCGGTTCTTACTGTAGAGCTTTTCCGACCACGCGACACCGTCTGCATCCGTGACGGTAACGGTATTGCGGATACCACGCATTTTCGCTTCGTCCAGCGTTTGCCATCCACCGATTTTAACGCGCGGACTGGTCAGCAAAAAAAAGGTTATGCCCAAAAGAACCATAACCGTTAAAATCACGGTAAAAAGCACGATAAAAAAGCGTTTCGCTTTCATGCTACTAGTATTACTCTTTTATAAAATTCCATGCAAAGTGTTGTTTTTGCTATACATTTTGTGATTTTTCCGTTATAATAGGAGTGAAAAAGCTTGCTTGCAAGAGCTTTTTCACGACGCATTGCAACGCATGGCTCCTATTTGCGTTTCGCAAATAAGATTGCGCCGGCAAAACAAAAACGCAGTTTTTGTATGCCATATGAGCGTTATAATAAATGGGGTTATCGAATTTTTTGTTTCGTCGTCACTGCTTGTATAACGCTTTGCTCGTTTTAACAATACGAAAAACTTTCCGTCTTATTGGAGGGCGGTCTATGGGCAATACATACCGTATAATAACGTACGGCTGCCAAATGAATATACACGAATCCGAAAAAATTGCGGGACTGTTGGAAAACGCAGGATATACGGAAGCAAACGAGTCCGATCCCGCCGCCGTCGTCGTGCTCAACACCTGTTGCGTGCGGGAAAGCGCCGAAACACACGTTTTGGGCAATTTGGGTGCACTCAAAAAGCAATGGGAAAAATACGGCACGAAAATTATCGTGTGCGGTTGCATGACACAAGCAAACGGCACCGCGCAAAAGCTGAAAGAAAGATGTCCGTTTTTATTTGCCGTTTTGGGTACGCACAACATTGAGCGCATTCCTGCGCTTCTTCTCGAAAACAGCAAGAAAACGCTTGTGGAAATCAAGGAAGAGGGCGTCATGCATGAAGGAACACCCGTAAAGCGCGCCAAAGACGTCAACGCATGGGTCAATATCATGTACGGCTGCAACAATTTTTGCACGTATTGCATCGTACCGTATGTGCGCGGCAGAGAACGTAGCCGTGAAAAAGAGCATATCCTCGCGGAAATCAAAAATTTGATTGCAAGCGGTTATACGCAAATCACGCTACTGGGACAAAACGTAAATTCATACGACATAGATTTGCACGGGAAACCCATGTTCGCATCGCTTCTTTCGCAAATTGCGGATCTGGACGGTACGTTTCGCATTAAGTTCATGACTTCTCATCCCAAGGATCTCGATAAAGACGTCGTTTCGGTGATCGCACAGAGCGAAAAGCTTTCAAAGTTCATTCATCTGCCCGCACAATCGGGCAGCGACCGCGTATTGCATCTTATGAACCGCAAGTATACGCGCGCCGAATACTTAAAAAAAATCGATATGATTCGGGAAAAGATCCCGAATGCCGGACTTTCCGCCGACTTAATGGTCGGTTTTCCGACCGAAAGCGAAGAAGACTTTCAAGATACGCTGTCGCTAGCCGACACCGTGCGCTACAACAATCTCTATACGTTTATTTACTCGCCGAGATCGGGAACACCCGCCGCCACAATGGACGGACAAATTCCGCTTGCCGATAAAAAGCGGCGCATACAAGAACTGATTGACTTACAGTTTGAGATCGGCAACGCACTTGCCGCGGAATCGGTAGGGAAAACCTATACCGTTTTAGCGGCAGAAAGTAAAAACGGGCACATTTTAGGCGAAACGGAATGTGGAAAAGCGGTCACGTTTGACGGCGACGCGTCCCTTATCGGCAAATTCGTACGCGTGAAAATCACACAAAGCAAAAATTCCAAACTATTCGGAGAGGTACTGTAATGGGACTTACCACAATGATGCAGCAATACCTGGCGATCAAAGAACAATACAAAGATGCGATCGTGTTCTTTCGACTCGGTGACTTTTACGAAATGTTTTTCGACGACGCCATTACAGCAAGCCGTGAATTGGAACTCACGCTCACAGGGCGCGATTGCGGTTTGCCGGAACGCGCACCTATGTGCGGCGTACCGCACCATGCGGTAGAAACGTATCTCGCCAGATTGATTCAACGCGGCTATCACGTCGCCATTTGCGAACAAATGACGCCACCCGGTAAACGCGAGTTGGTCAAACGGCAGGTGGTACGCCTCGTTACGCCCGGTACGGTCACCGAAAACAGCATTCTCATTGAAGACAAAAACAATTATCTTTTAAGCGCGTACAGTCAAGACGGCAAAATCGGCGTTGCATGGGCGGATATTTCCACGGGCGAATTCAACTACTCCTTTATCGATGAAAAAGTCAACAGCGCGTTCAACGATTTGCTTAGCCGTATAGAACCGGCCGAAATTATTTGTAACGACACCATGCTCTCGGAAAGCCACAAGCTTCCCATTGTGAAAAACCACGGCACGCGCCCGTTCGGTCTTTACAACAGCAAGGCGTTTTCCTATCAAAACGCCTTGGAAAAATTAAAGCCCCAAATCACGTCGAAAAATTTGCAGGCAATTCGCGACAACCGTTGCATTTGCGCGGCGGGCGCGCTCATAGCCTACATAGAAGAAACGCAAAAATGCGCCCTTAAAAATTTTTCCGCGCTGACGCTTGATGTAACCAACCAATATATGTACATCGACGCGAACGCGCGGCGCACCCTTGAACTCACGCAGTCGCTTGCCGACGACGGAAAGCGCGGGACGCTGTTTTGGTGTTTGGATCGCACCAAAACAGGCATGGGCGCACGCCTGTTAAAGCGCTGGATCGAAAAGCCCGAAATCAACGAAACTACAATTACTCAACGTTTGGAATTCGTAGACACGTTGCAGGCAAATGCCGTGTTATGCCAAACTTTGCGGGACGTTTTAAGCAATACCTACGATATAGAGCGCCTCACGTCCAGATTGGCATTTCGCTCTATCGTGCCCGCGGACTTTCTGGCGCTCAGTCGGTCCCTGCATAGCGCAACACAGTTAAAAGAGTTATTGCAGCCGATAAACGTACCGCTTGCACAAACGCTCGCCGAAAACATCTATGATTTCACCGACGAATACAAACTGATTGATGCCGTCATTTTCGACGCCAATTCAAAAGCCTCCGAAGAAGAATTCGAGGGCGAAAGCGAAGAACCGCAACAAAGCGACAGTCAGAACAAGAAAAAGGATAAAAGCGAAGAAAAAGAAAAGAAAAGAGAAAACAGATCCCGCATTTTCAAAGACGGTTACGACGCCGCATTAGACGAAGCGAGAAGTCTGATCAAAAATTCCAAAAAAATATTGAAAGGAATGCTGGAAGCCGAAAAAGAAACGACGGGCATAAAGAACTTAAAACTCGGCTTCAACAACGTCTTCGGTTACTATTTGGAAGTCCCCAAAGCGCAAATCGACCTAGTGCCGTACCGTTATACGCGCAAACAAACCGTTGCAACCGGCGAACGCTATGTAACGGAAGAATTAAAAGAGTTGGAAGAAAAAATACTCCACGCACAAGAAAACGTAGAGAATCGGGAAGCGGAATTGTATCAAGCGTTTATCGACACGCTTTCTCAGCGCATACACGACTATTTGCACACGGCGCGACACGTAGCAATGCTCGACGTACTGTTATCGTTTGCCGTCGTTGCCAAAGAAAACAATTATAC
>JAIEBL010000022.1 GCA_029069015.1 Clostridiales bacterium | reverse complement strand
AACAGGCCCTCACGCAAATGAAAGGCTTTGATGAACCGTACAAAATTCAGCTCATTGAAGAATTGCCCTCCGATGCGAAAATCACACTCTATAAACAGGGTGGCTTTACCGATCTTTGCCGTGGTCCGCATTTGCCGAGCACGGGCAGAGTAAAGAACTTTAAGCTCATGCAGATCGCGGGCGCGTATTGGCGCGGCAACGAAAAGAATAAAATGCTGACGCGCATATACGGCACGGCGTTTGAGAAAAAGGCGGATCTTACCGAATATATCGAAAAGACGGAAGAGGCAAAGCGTCGCGACCATAATCGATTAGGGCGAGAAATGAATCTTTTCATGACCGAAGAAACGATCGGGCAAGGCTTGCCGCTCCTTATGCCCAAAGGAGCAAAGCTTTTTCAGATTTTGCAGCGTTTCGTAGAGGACGAAGAAGAACGCCGTGGTTACATGCTCACCAAAACGCCGTATATGGCAAAGAGCGATTTGTACAAGATGAGCGGACACTGGGATCACTACAAAGACGGCATGTTTGTTTTGGGCGAAGAAGGAAAGGACGACGAGGTAATGGCGCTTCGCCCCATGACTTGCCCCTTCCAATATATGATTTATAAAAACGGCTTAAAGAGTTACCGCGATCTTCCTTGTCGTTATAACGAAACGAGTACGCTTTTCAGAAACGAGGCGAGCGGCGAAATGCACGGGCTTATTCGTGTGCGGCAGTTCACGCTCTCCGAAGGGCATTTGATCGTGACGCCCGAACAGCTCGAAGACGAGTTCCGCGGTTGCTTGGAGCTTTGCTACTATATTCTCGATTGCTTGGGACTTCGCGATGACGTCACGTTCCGCTTCTCTAAGTGGGACCCCAATGATACGCAAAAATTCATCAACGAGCCCGAAAAATGGGCGAGTGCGGAAGCGACAATGAAAAAGATCCTCGACCACCTCGGCATTAACTATACGGTGGGCGTGGGAGACGCGGCATTTTACGGCCCGAAGCTCGATATACAGGCATGTAACGTATACGGAAAAGAAGATACGATCATCACCATTCAGGTGGATATGTTCCTAGCCGAACGGTTTGATATGTTCTATATCGATCAGAACGGCGAAAAGCAACGCCCCTATATTCTTCACCGCAGTTCGCTCGGTTGCTACGAGCGCACGATTGCCATGTTGATCGAAAAGTATGCCGGCGCATTCCCGCTTTGGATCAGCCCTACGCAGGTGAAAGTGCTTTCGCTTACGCAACGTAACGCTGAAAAAGCCGTTGAGATTGCCGAGCAGCTCAAAGCAGCGGGCATCCGTACGGAAATCGACAACCGCAATGAGAAAATCGGCTATAAGATCCGCGAAGCGCAAATGGAAAAAGTGCCGTATATGGTCATTATCGGAGATAAAGAGACGGAAGCAAACTGCGTTTCGGTGCGCGGTCGCAAAGACGGCGATTTGGGGCAAATGTCGCTTGACGCGTTACTTACGAAACTTAACGACGAAATCGCGAAAAAAGTGCATTAAAATCGTTTGACATCGAGCGGGGAATAGGGTATACTATATGCATAGAAAGTAGAAGATTCTTCTCACCCGAACGGCTCGGTCGTCGGCGTCCATACGGTAAACTCGGTAATACGATTTTGTTATGTATCGGAACGGAAGAATTGCTTTCGTTCCGATTTTTGTTTGGAGGACACCGCTATCAATATCAAAGACGTTGAGCTAAACGAGCGTATCCGCGACCGCGAAGTGCGCGTGATCGACGACGACAATACCCAGCTCGGTATTATGTCGGCGTACGAAGCGAACCGCATTGCGGACAGTAAGAACCTCGATTTGGTTAAAATCAGCCCCAACGCCACGCCGCCCGTTTGCAAGATCATGGATTTCGGCAAATTCAAGTTCGAAATGCAGAAACGCGAGAAGGACGCGCGTAAGAATCAGAAAGTGACCGAGTTAAAGGAAGTTTGGCTTTCCATGACCATCGATACGCACGATTTGGAAACCAAAGCCAAACAGGCGCAAAAGTTCCTTAAAAACGGCGACAAGGTAAAGGTGTCGATTCGAATGCGCGGTCGCCAACAAGCGCACGCTGCATTGGGCATTGAGGTCATGCACGACTTTTATGCCATCGTGCAGGAACAAGCAAATATCGATAAACAACCGGTCACAGAGGGTAGAAATATCCTTATGATTTTATCACCTAAAAAATAACTTTTTCGGAGGAATCGAATATGCCAAAAATGAGAAGTCACAGCGGCGCGAAAAAGCGTTTTCGCGTAACCGCTTCGGGGCGTGTGAAACGCGCGCAGCAAGGAAAGAATCACATCTTGACCAAAAAGGATCGCAAGCGCAAAGATTCGCTTCGCCAAGGCGCCTATATGGGCAGCAACAAAGAAGCGCGCACGATTCGTTCCATGATTCAGAAGTAGGAGGTAGCTTGGTATGAGAATCAAGAGAGCGGTAAACGCTGTTAAAAAACGTAGAAAAATCATGAGATTATCGAAGGGATATTTTGGCTCGAAGTCTCGTTCGTACCGTATCGCACGCGAAGCGGTCATGAAGTCGCAAATGTACGCTTTCGTGGGCAGACGCCTTAAAAAGCGCGATTTCCGTAAGCTTTGGATCGCAAGAATCAATGCTGCCGCCCGTATCAACGGTCTTTCGTACAGTGCATTTATGCACGGTCTGAAAGTGTCTGGTATCAATCTGAACCGCAAGGTTTTGGCGGATATCGCCGTGAATGACGCGGCGGGCTTTAAAGCATTGGCGGACACTGCCCGCAATGCGATTGCCGGTTAGTTTTTTGGGGTGTCTGCCAAAGACACCCTTTTTGTTTTTTCGGTGAAAATGGAAATCGTATCACGCAGCAATTCTTTGGTTAAGCACATTAAAAAGCTTGCCGATAAAAAGTATCGCCGAGAATCTGGACAATACGTTGCCGAGGGGCGGCGTTGGGTGACGGATGCGTTTGCGCGCAAACCGCAAGACGTCGTTACGATCGTTCGGCGCGAGTCGTGCGATTTCGAAAATGCCGCCGCCGTGCTCAGCGATCCGCTTTTTAACGAGCTTGCCGATACGGAAAACAGTCAAGGCGTTCTTGCCGTGATGCGCATACCGCCGTTTGCCGATTTGCAAGACGGCCCGTGTCTGCTCATGGATCGGATACGCGATCCCGGCAATATGGGCACGATTTTGCGTACGGCGTGCGCTGCAGGGTTTAACAATATCGTTTTGCGCGACTGCGTAGACGTGTTTAACCCTAAAGTGATCCGCAGTTGTATGACGGGCATTTTGGACTTGCGGTTTTCCTTGTTTTCTTCCGTAGACGCGCTGAAAGCGAGTGGATTTACCCTCGTTGGAGCGGCGCTCGGCGGAGAAGACGCTTTTTCTCAGATGAATTTTCAAAAAAACGTGTGTTTGGTCGTCGGAAACGAAGCTTGCGGAATCGATCCGCAACTCCTGTCGGCTTGCGATAAGGTGTTAACGATACCGATGAAAAACGAAATCGAATCGTTAAACGTTGCCGTTGCGACAGGTATTCTGATGTACCGTATTCGAAACTGTATAAAGTAAAAGGAGAAAGACTTATGTCGGGACACAGCAAATGGGCGAACATTAAAAGAACAAAGGGTAAAGCAGACGCGGCACGTGCCAACGTGTTTACCAAAATCGGGCGCGAGCTTGCGGTTGCGGTAAAGGCGGGCGGACCCGATCCCAACAATAACGCAAAGCTTCGGGACGTTATTTCCAAAGCGAAAGCTGCAAACATGCCAAACGATAATATTACCCGCTCTATAAAGAAGGCGAGCGGCGAGCTCGGTAGCATCAACTACGATTCCATTACCTACGAGGGGTACGGTCCCGGCGGCGTGGCGGTCATCGTGGAAACGCTGACGGATAACAAAAACCGTACGGCAAGCGACGTACGGCACATTTTCGATAAATGCGGCGGCTCTATGGGCACGAATGGTTGCGTATCGTACATGTTCGAAACGCGCGGTGTATTGATTGCCGAAAAGAAAGCGGGCGACGACGATGACGAAATGATGATGCTTGCTCTCGACTGCGGTGCGGAAGATTTCGACGTGCAGGACGATATGTACGAAATCCTGACCTCGGCGGCGAACTTTTCCGCCGTGCGTGAGCAACTTGAAGCCAAGGGGCTGACCTTTATCAAGAGTGAAATCGACAAGATTCCCGGTAACACGGTAAGCGTTGACGACGCTACGCTTCCCAAACTGCAACGTATGCTCGATATGTTTGACGAAGACGACGACGTTCAAAACGTATATCACAATGCCGAACTTCCCGAAGAAGAGGAAGAAGAGTAACCCGAACATATCACAACCGAGAGGGTGCGTATGAATAAGGAACTTGACGAACTGTTGGGAAACGCGACGGTCGTGCAAAACGGTGCGGAAGGGCATCGCGCCCGCGTGCGGGAATCGATGCATCGTAACCCCGAGTTAAAGGGGCTTGCCGATTATGAGCTTTTGGAATATTTGCTCTTTGCCACGATTTCGCGCAAAGACACCAAACCGATCGCAAAAGATTTGATTCGAAAGTTCGGTTCGCTTTCGGCAGTCTTGCATGCCGATTACGAAGAGTTGTTGCATGTAGACGGCATCGGCGAGAAGACGGCACATCTCTTGGCGTACGTATTGCCGATCGTTATGCAAGCGGAATCCGAGCGCTACGGGACGGATTTGCAACTTGATACGCCTAAGCGCACGGCGCAGTATATGCACACGCGGTTCTTAGGTCAGCGCAAAGAGCAACTTTTGATGGCGTCGCTTACGCTGAACAATTCGGTTATTCAAGTGAACGAAGTTGCAAGCGGGACGGTAGACGCCGCAAACGTAGACGTGATGAAGATTTTGCGCATCGCTGACCGTAACGGCGCAAAGAAAATCGTTCTTGCGCACAATCACCCGGGCGGGACGATGCATTTTTCGACTTCGGACATCGAACTCACTTCGCAGGTCGTAACGGCTTGTTTTATTACGGGTATATACTTTATCGACCATTTGATTTTTTACGGTAAACGCTATTACAGTATGTTCGGTAACCGCGAAATGCCGAATATGCTGGAAGCTTGCATGAAGTATACGGGTGCGCTGACGGAGGAAGTTTCGCGCGAACGGTCAACGTACGAAAACTTAAGTCGGTATTTGCGCGAGAGCAACGAGGGAAGAAGTCCACGCAGACTTTACGAAATGCTTGCCGCATACCGTGCACTTTTTGCACTGGACGATGCGGTGCGCAATGAGATTTTAAGCGGTCTTTCTTCGGAAGTAGACGACGATTTGCCGAATTAGTGCTGTAAGTTTTGTATGGCGATTTAGGCTGTATTGCAAAAAAAGGCGGGTATT
>JAIEBL010000219.1 GCA_029069015.1 Clostridiales bacterium | reverse complement strand
TACTATGCCGGTAAAAGCCGAGTAAGGGTAAAACGTCTCGCAAGATAAAAATAAAGGATAGCGAAATAGAATTACCATGCCGCTCTCGGCTGAATAAAGGTATAAAGTTTCGCAAGATAAAAGAGATGGGATTCAACGAAACAATTAAAAAGATTTTCTTTCGCAAGCCCAAGATCGAGTTGGAGGGCGGCGCGGACGGCAGCAAGCCGACGGTCCCCGAAAACGTGTCGATGCGTTGCGAAAACTGTGGTAGAATTTTGCTTTCGCATCAGCTCAACGAGAACAGCAAGGTCTGCCCGCTTTGCGGCCACCATTTCAAAATGGGCGCACGCGAGCGCCTGACCGCACTTGCCGACGGTGGCGAACTGGAAGAACTGTTCTCGGACGTGACGTCGCCGACGGACGTAGCTTTTCCCGGCTACGCCGAAAAGCTGGAAAAAGCGCGCAATGAGAGCGGCGAACAGGAAGGCGTCGTAACGGGCGTAATTTCGATCGGCGGGCATAAGTGCGCCGTGTTTGCCATGGACTACCGCTTTATGATGGGAAGCATGGGCGCGGCGGTCGGCGAAAAGATCACGCGGCTGTTTGAGTACGCCACCGAAACATTATTGCCCGTTATAGGCTTCGTGCTTTCGGGCGGTGCGCGCATGCAAGAGGGCATAACCTCGCTTATGCAAATGGCGAAGACGAGCGCGGCAGTGGGACTGCACGCCGAAAAAGGGCTGCTGTACGTTCCCGTGCTGACCAATCCCACGACGGGCGGCGTTTCGGCGTCGTTTGCGTTCTTGGGTGATATAATCGTAGCCGAACCGAACGCACTAATCGGGTTCGCAGGTCCGCGCGTCATCGAGCAGACCACGCGGCAAAAACTGCCTGCGGGCTTCCAGCGCGCCGAGTTCCTGCAACAAAAGGGCTACGTGGACGTTATCGTTCCGCGCACCGAGATGAAAGCAAAGCTCACGGAAATTTTGTCGTTACACGGCGTGGGAGGGCAGAACTGACATGGCAGCAAGAAGAGCGAAAACGACGGCGGCGACGTCCGAGACTAAGAGCGACGCGCCGCTTACTCCGTACGAAATCGTATGCAAGAGCCGCGAGAAAGGTCGGCCTACCGCTGTTCGGTATATCGCCGAACTCGTTAGCGGGTTTATCGAACTCAAAGGCGACCGCGGCTTTGCCGACGACCCCGCGATCGTGGGCGGCATCGGGTTTTTGAACGATATGCCGATCACCGTTATCGGCATCGAAAAAGGCGTGGACACCGCCGATAAGATCAAACACAACTTCGGTTGCACTTCGCCCGAGGGCTACCGCAAAGCCCTGCGGCTGATGAAGCAAGCCGAGAAATTCCACCGCCCCGTTCTCAATATCGTAGACACGTCGGGCGCGGCGTGCGGCATCGGTGCGGAAGAACGCGGCGAAGCGGAATCCATCGCCGTAAACTTACGCGAAATGGCGGCGCTCAAAACGCCCGTGCTCTCGCTGTTTATCGGCGAGGGCGGCAGCGGCGGCGCGCTCGGGCTTGCGGTTGCCGATGAAGTGTGGATCACCGAAACGTCAACCTATTCGGTCATCTCGCCCGAAGGTTGCGCGTCTATTCTCTATAAAGACGCATCCAAGGTGCAGGACGCCGCGCGCGATTTGCGCATGACCGCATCCGAACTTTTGGAGCAGCACGCCGTAGAGCGTGTGCTCTCGGAGGACGGCTTCTCCGAAAACTTCTTTGCATCGCTCAAATCGGCGATCTATTTGTTCTTCACCGAAAAGATGGCGGTATCCGACGAGGAACGCACCAAAGCCCGTTACGCCCGTTTCCGCGCTTTTTGATTTGCGAGGCGCGGGTGGACTTACTCAGCTATTACCGGTATGGTAAGTCTACCGATTCCAAAAAAATAAAGAAAAGAAAATAAAAAATTCGACTGATATCAAAACTCATCGAGAGAAAGGACGAAAAAAATGATTACCGTCGTTACAGACACATCTGCCGGATACTCCCGTGCCGAAATCGAAAGCCGCGGCGTGCGCCTTATCAGTATTGCTTACCTGATCAGCGGCATTCCGTACAGCGAACAACCGCGCGGTGAGAACGGTGATTTTGCGGAGCGTATGCGCGGCAGAAGCGTAAAAACGAGCCAACCCGCGTCGGTTGCGTTTACGCGCATTTTCGAAGAATGCACCGAAGGCGGCGGAGAAGTGCTTTGCATTCTGCTTTCGGGCGCGCTTTCGGGAACGTACTCGTCGGCGGTACGGGCAGCCGAACCGTTCGGTAAGCGCGTACGCGTTTTTGATTCGGGCACGACCAACGGCGGGTTGCACCTGCTTGTAGACGAAGCGGTGAACATGATCGTCGGTAATCTTTCGCTCGACGAAATCTGCCATAATTTGGAAGAACTCAAAAAGAAGATTTCCGTCGTGTTCTCGGTGGAAACGCTCGAACCACTGAAAAAAGGAGGGAGACTCCCCTCTGCCGAGGGCGCGGCAACCACGCTCAATTCGCGTCCCATTTTCGTGCTCGAAGACAGCATTCGCTTCGTATGCAACGTGCGCGGCGGTAAGTCGCGCGTAAAAGCGCTCGTCGACGCCGTGCCCGATACGGCGCGTCGTATCTTTTTGATGAAGACCGAGGGCGGCGATACGACGGCGATCGAAGAGGCGCTCACCGCCCGCTTCCCGCATATCAAGATCCATTTGCGTACCGTAGGTCCGGTGCTGACCGCGCACCTCGGCGAAGGCGCCGTCGGCATTGCATATATTTCGCGCTAATGACAAACGCAGAGATACTTGAAAAACTCAACGCGTCTGCGGATGAAAAATACCGCGTGTTTAATCAGAAGATCGTAAACACGCAGTACCCTATGCTCGGCGTACGCGCGCCCGTGTTGCAGCAGACGGCAAAACAGATCGCCGCAGACGAGAGCGGCTATTCCGAATTTTTCGATACCTTTCCGCAAGATACGTTTGAAACCGTGCTTTTGTACGGACTTACGCTTGCAAAGAGCAAACTGCCGCTCGAACGAAAGTTTGACTATTTCGATTCGCTGCTTCCTCGCTTCGACAATTGGGCGCACGTGGATATGATCGTCTCGGCGTTTACCGAACTGAAAAAGGAAAAGAACCGCGACGCCTTTTTACTGCGGTATGAAAAACTGAAAGAGGGAAGTACGTTTGAAAAGCGTACCCTCGCCGTCTTTCTGATGGACTTCTGCCTGACCGAAGAATTCTTGCCGCGCGTCTTTGCGCTCTATAAAGAATTGCAGGGGGAAGAGTACTACGTGAATATGGCGGTCGCCTGGGGGCTTAGCGTCGCGCTCGTAAAGTTCTTCGAACCCACGCTTGCCGCGCTACGATCGGGTGACTTTATCGACGACGTCGTCTATAAAGCCGCGCAAAAAGGGCGCGACAGCCGAAGACTTACGCCCGAGCAAAAAGCGCTGCTGCCCAGAAAACAAGCGTAACGAAACAAAGAGCTTTTAAAAAGCTCTTTTCTTTTTGCCGCCGCCCGGGGGTGACAAGAGGGACGTCATTGCGAGGAGCGAAGCGACGAAGCAATCCAGGAAA
>JAIEBL010000218.1 GCA_029069015.1 Clostridiales bacterium | reverse complement strand
GCACGGAGATCAACTGCCATTGCAACTTTTTGCGCAAAGAGGAAGAGGTGCGCGCCTTTGCCGATAAAAATAATCTTATGCTCGTCTGCGGCTCCGATTTTCACTATTTGCAACAAGTCGGCTCGGCGGCAACCGTCGTCCCCGATACGCTCACCTCTGTAAAAGACTTTGTCACCTTTCTGCTGGAAAACCCGCGCCCGAAAATTATAATACGGTAGTCGGGTTGCGAAAATGAAAGGAAACAAAAGGTAGCTGTTAAGAAAACGGCTACCTTTTTGCTTTGAGAAGACGGTTGATTCTATAAAGCTTGATAATGCTCCCTCGTTCCGTCATCCCGAGGGAAACGGAGCGTAGCGGAGAGACGAGGGATCTAGCGAGCAGAGCGAGCGTAGTCTTTCTTTGTTTTTTCTCAAAGGCAACGGCGATAGAATAGTCAATGAAAAAAACACAAGCCGTACGGGCAACCGCACGGCTCTTTTTAGTTTACTTACGCTTTGCTGGATTCCTCGGCGTGCCTACGGCACTTAACTACTCCGCTTCGCTCTTGTACTCGCTTGCGCTCGTGGCAGTCGTGCTACGCACTCGGCTAAGGGCGTTCGCCCTTCTGGCTCGGCTGAGCGGAATGACAGAGGGGCGGGAATAGATCACGCAACCGCAAGCATAAAGCCTAAAATGCCTTTTATTTCTCCGCCGAATCGATATTTTTCAGTTCGGTCAGAAGGGCGGAAAGAAGCGGATAAAACTTTTCGTCTAAGCTTTCGAGTCGGTTTTGCAGAATTTGAGAGTGCGTCGGTTTGTTTTCGTTGTCTAAGCCAAGCAGGTAGTCGGTGGAAACGGAGAGGGCGGCGCTAAGGTTGTTCAGTGTTTGTAAGCTGACGCCCACTTTGCCGGCTTCCACTTCGGCAATGAATCGGGGGCTTACTTCGATCGTTTCGGCGAGTTTTTCCCGCGTCAACTTGTTTGCGTTACGGACAAGCTTTACTCTTTCCCCTAAGGTTACGTTTATATCTTTCATGATCCTTTTACCTGTTTTTTCTACTATGTGCTACTTCATATTATATATGTATCAACAGTTCATTACAATGAACCTATGATTCACAAAACAGAGAAGCAATAATTCACTTGACTTGTGAGGCAATGTGGCATATAATAGAAGTTAAAGAAGGGGATTTTCGGGAATTCTTATGAAAAAGAAAATGTGTATATGTATATTCATACTTATATGCATCGCGACGCCTTTGATCGTTGCGCTCGTCGTCTACGGCAAAAATGACGATGGGCGGAATGCGTGCGCCGCAGGACACACCTACGGCGAATGGACGGTCGATACCCTTGCAACTTGTACGGAGGACGGAGCGCAGTCGCGCACCTGTTCTGTTTGCGCATATAAAGAAACGCAGAGCATATCCGCCACGGGGCACACATACGGGTTGTGGACGGAAAACACACCCGCAACCTGTACGGCAGACGGCGAGAAGATGCACACTTGCTCGGTTTGTTCGCACGAAGAAACGGTGACGATTCTTGCGACGGGGCATACAACGCGGTATTATCCGTTTGTTGCGGAAACGTGCACGACGACAGGCGTTATCGAACACTATACGTGTACGGTATGCGACGAATCGTTTGCAGAAGCGGCATGCTTAACACCCATATCGAATTATGTGCGCCCTGCAACGGGGCATACCTATACAAACGCGTACGGCTTCGGGGAAGATGCGCACTGGCAAAAATGCGACGTTTGCGGCGCGGCTTCCGAAAGCGGTGTGTCGCATACGTTTAACGACGTCGATACGTGCACCGTTTGCGCGTATAAACTTGCGGGCACGCAAGGGTTGAAGTATACTTTAAACAACGATAATGCGTCTTATTCGGTATGCATCGGTACGGCGACCGATACGGACATTATCATACCGTATTGGCACGAAAACCTGCCTGTAACCGTCATCGATGGGTATGCTTTCAGTGCCACGAACATTACAAGCGTGCGCATACCGACCTCCGTCAAGAGTATCGATGTGTGGGCGTTCCACGGTTGCGGTTCATTGACGAGCGTCACCATACCGCAAGGCGTGACGCGTATCGGAAGCAGTGCCTTTGCGGATTGCAGTTCTTTGACGAGCGTGCACATACCGGCGTCGGTCACGGGGATCGGAGCCGGCGTATTCTCGGGTTGCGGTTCTTTAACGGAAATGACCGTGGCGAGCGGCAACGTGAGGTATCACAGCGAAGGGAATTGCATTATATTTACGGAAACGAAAACGGTGATCGCGGGTTGCAAAAGCAGCGTTATTCCGACCGACGGGAGCGTAACGACCATCGGGCACAGGGCGTTTTTCGATTGCGACGGCTTGACGGACATAACGGTACCCGGCGCGGTCACGATCATCTCCGGCAATGCATTCGAGGGTTGCGATTCTTTGACGCGAATAACGTTGCCGTTTCTCGGCGGGCGCGCAGACGGTACGGCAGGCACGCACTTCGGGCATATATTCGGCGCGAGCGATATCACCGAGAACGGCGATTACGTTCCCGCTTCGCTTAAAACGGTCATCTTAACGGGCGGCGACAGTATAGACGAACATGCGTTCCGCAGTTGCGCCTCTTTAACAAGCATCACGCTACCGCAATCGGTCACGAGCATCGGGTATGGTGCCTTCTGGGGGTGCGGCGCTTTAACGAACATAAGTATTCCGAGCACCGTCACGATTATCGGGTATGCTGCATTCGATGGTTGCGACAGCTTACAATATAACGAGTATGAGAACGCTTTATATTTGGGCAACAGCGACAACCCGTACTTGGTGCTCATCGGCGCAAAGGATCAGGGTATAGGTTCTTGCACGATCAACGGCAATACGAAAATCATATATCATGATGCGTTCCGCGATTGCGGTTCTTTATCGAGCATAGAGATCCGGCAAGGCGTTGCGCGTATTGAGAGTAGGGTTTTTTACAATTGTAGCGCATTGACGGGTATAACGATCCCGCAATCGGTCACGAGTATCGGGGATTCCGTATTTCGCGGTTGCAGCAGTCTTACGAGCATAGAGATACCGCAATCGGTAACGAGTATCGCGGGCAGTATGTTTGAGAAATGCAGTTCCTTAACAAGTATCGAGATCCCGCAAAGCGTTACGAGCATCGGGTCTTATGCCTTTTTGGATTGCAGTTCCTTAATAAGTATCGAGATCCCGCAAAGTGTTACGAAAATCGCGTACGGCGCTTTTTACGCTTGCACCAATTTAACAAGCGTAAACATACCCCAAGGCGTTACGAGTATCGAACAGCTTACGTTCTTCGCTTGTGAATCTTTAACGGGCATTGAAATCCCGCAATCGGTCACGAGTATAGGCAAGCAGGCGTTCCGCCGTTGTAGTTCTTTAACAAGCATTGTGATTCCGCAATCGGTCACGAGTATCGGGCATTGGGCATTCGATAGTTGCGACAAACTGATCGAGACAGAAAACGGGGTCGGGTACGTAGATAAATGGGTCGTTGCGTGCGATGCTTCGGTTCAAACCGTTACGTTGCGTGCAGACACGGTCGGCATCGCGGATGAGGCTTTCAGGAGTTGCCGTTCTTTAACGGACGTAAGCATACCGAACGGCGTCAGGTATATCGGTTTGCGGGCATTTTTCAATTGCGACAGCCTTACGAGCGTGCGGATTCCCCAAGGCGTCAAGAGCATCGGAAATCTTGCGTTTGCACAGTGCGTTAGTCTGACGAGTGTCAGCATAGGAAGCGGTGTGGAAAGCATCGGGGCTTATGTGTTCTACCGTTGCCGTAGCTTGACGGACGTAACGTTCGACGGGACAACGGCGCAATGGGTGGACGTCAATAAGTCCCACGATTGGGATCACGGCACAACCAATTACACGGTCACCTGCACAGACGGGACGCTGACGAAAAACATAGATGCATAATTAATAAAGCAGAAACAGCGAAAAAACCTACCGCAAGCAACGGTAGGTTTTTTGTATAGTGAAAAAGTAAAAGGGAACAGTGAAGTGGTAAAGCGGCTTCGCGCTTTGTGCACGGCGCAGCAGGGTTATTCTTCGTCGGGGGCTTGTCCGTCATGCGGGAGCCACTTGCAGTCCGTCAGTTCCATATCGGTAAAGCGGGCAGTAAACGTTGAATTTTCCGCGCTGCACGCGTAGATACCAAAGGAAACGGCGTCGTTTGCGCCGAACATGTGGCATATGCGCATCTGCTTAAAGGTTTTGCCGTCGGTGGAATTTTCTATACAAAAATCGTTCTCGCGGCGGCTGAGTCGGAACCACATCGACTTTACGGAGGCGTCTGTGTCGACTGATGCCCAATCCGAATAGCCGTTGTTCGTCACGACGCTACCCAACCGCGCAATCCGTTCGTTTTCGTATTCGACCGCGGCTTTGAGCCAATTTTCGCTATTGAGATACAGCACGATACCGCTTTGGTCGTAGCGGATTTTCGTATCGAACGTCGTCTTGACCACGAACGAGAAATACTTTTCGTCAGAGCTCGTTTGCAGGACGGGCGCGTTGTCGTTGCGAAAATGATAGTATGTTCTTTGCCATAAGTCGGTAAAAGGTTCGGTGACGATTTCCACGCTGTCTTCGTTTACGGTATATTGTTTGGGCGGGCGCGTCCAGACCATGTTTTTTGCATTGACTTTCATTTTTGGTTTTTCCTTTTTATTGTGCGGTATAGCCAAAAGCTTCCAGTTTTTCTTTCATACACTTGACCGCGCCGCCGCCCCAGCCGAACGTGCCGAATAGGGAGAAGGTCGTAAAGGGCGGTTTGAGCGTTTCGATTTCGGCGAGCAAGGTCGCAATGCGAGCGGTGGGGTGCAGGTAGTGCGTGGGGCTTCCCAGACACAAATGCGCGCTAATGGAGAGTGCATCGATCACGTCGCTGATATGGTCTTTGCGCAAATCAAAGACGTGCACTTCTTTGAACTGTTCGCGAAGTTCTTTTTCTTTGTTTGCAGCCTCTTCGGCGCACCCGCCCCACATAGAGTCGAATGCAAGCGTGCAGACCGACGCCGAGGGCTTGTCGCAAAGTTCTTTATAGAGCTTTACGATGTCGGGCAAATGCTTCGTCCACACCACGCCGTGCGAAGGCGCGACGGTTTTGGGCGAAAGAGAAAGCGCCGCGTCCACCGCGTTTTTGGCTTGCGCGCGGAAGGGCATGACGATATTGGCAAAGTAGTGCCGCGCTTCCGCTAACGCAACGGTATAGTCGGCGTCCACGTCCAATAGTGCGTTTGCCGCATAATGCTGTCCGAACGCGTCATTGGAAAACAGCAGTTTGTCCTTTGCAAGATACGTGACCATATTGTCCGGCCAGTGCACCATGGGCGTGGGATAAAACGTAAATTCGCGCCCGCCGATCGTTTCGGTTTGCCCCGCCTTTACGGAGATCGCGTTTTCTATGCCGTACTGCGATTTGAGAAGTTTTGCCGCCGCTGCCGTGGCATAAATGCGCGGCGAGCAGTTTTGCAATACTACGGGTAGCGCGCCGCTGTGGTCGGGTTCGGTGTGGTTTACAATGATCGCCTCGATTTGAGACAGGGGCGTGATCTGCGCGATATTTCCGATCAGTTCGCTCGCCTTGCTATCGCGTACCGTGTCGATGAGGGTGAACTTGCCATTTTCGCCGCGCACGAGGTAGGCGTTGTAGGTCGTGCCGCGGTGGATATAGTAGCCGTGAAAACGGGTGCAATCGGGGTCGGCAGCGCCCACCTGCCAGATGCCTTCGGAAAGCCGGGTTACGGTATTTTTCACAATAATTTCTCCTTTCTTGGGTTACGGTTTAGTCCTTTTCTAGTATACCGCATTCCGGGCAAATATGGCAAACAAAAATTAAAACCGCGTTAAAAAATTTTGGCGTTATAAAAAGAGCAAAAGATGCAAAAACGGCAAAGAACGGGCATTTTGGGGGCAAAACAGGGTAAAATCGTGCATTTTATACCTGTTTTTTTAAAATACGGTTGACATAATCTGCATGGGTCTTTATAATATAATTAGTGTATTGTGTGCCCTTATCGGGTGGAATGATATGCAAAAATAACAAGGAAAAGATTATGAGCTTTTACATAGCCGGAACGGGTAGCGCGCTGCCTAAGAAAAGCGTCACGAACGACGATCTGAGCCATATCGTAGACACGAGCGACGAATGGATTCGTACGCGTACGGGCATTCGCGAACGGCGCGTATTGACCGACGAAACGCTGACCGAGCTCACGACAAAGGCGGGAAAAAGCGCGCTTGCGGACGCGGGCGTAAAACCCGAGGAGATTGATCTGGTTCTTTGCGCCACCATGCGCGGCGACACGATCACGCCCTCGCAAGCTTGTCTTACGGCTGCCGAACTCGGCATACAAGCCGTTTCGTTCGATGTCAACGCCGCATGCTCGGCGATGCTGTATTGCTTCGGTATTGCCGACGCGTTCATGCAATCGGGCAAAGCGGAAACGGTGCTACTGTTGACTTGCGAGGCGATGAGCAAACAGCTCGACTGGTCGGATAGAAGCACCTGCGTGCTGTTCGGCGACGGCGCGGCGGCGGTCGTGCTCAGAAAAGGAAAGGGATTGCTTTCGCATACCATGACCTGCGTGCCTAACGGTAAAATGATCCGTACGCCTTCGCACGACGGGGACAGCATTTTCTCCACCTCTGAGAAGCAAAAAGTCGCACTCCATATGGACGGACAGGAAACCTATAAATTTGCCGTGACGACCATGGTCGGGCAAATGGAAAAGGCGCTTTTGGACGCCGGATTGACGGCGGATCAAATCGACTACGTTCTGCCGCACCAAGCAAACCTGCGCATTATCGATGCGGCGAAAAAGCGGTTCAAAATTCCAGACGAAAAGGTGCTCACGAACATCGCAAGCTTCGGCAATATGTCTTCAACTTCGATCCCCGTCCTTTTGGACGAAAACGCCAAACAGGGCAAATTCAAAAAGGGAGACAAGCTGTTGCTTGTTGCGTTCGGCGCGGGCATGACCGCGGCGGCTACCGTTATCGAGTGGCAGAAATAATCTATTATCGTTCGCTTCCGTGGCGATGCGCTTGAATGAGTTTATGGCTACGGCGAAAATAAATAAAAAGCAGTAGAAGCAACGAAACCCCATCGATTCGCTTCCGTGGCAAGGCGCTTGAACGGTTAGCTTGCTCCGGCG
>JAIEBL010000217.1 GCA_029069015.1 Clostridiales bacterium | reverse complement strand
CGGGGGGGGCGGGCGGTTCCCGCGCGTAGGGTGGGCGAAAAAGCCAAGACCGATTCGTCGCGCGTGATCTCGCTGTCATCGCGGTGCGCGAACGTGAACGTCGTTATTTCGTCGGTAGAGGGCGTAGAACTGAACGCACGCATCGTGCGCCCGCTTGCGATCAGTCGCATTCGGTTGCACGCGCTGCTTTGCAACTTCGTGCTGTTTACGGGACTGTTCGTTATGCGTCATTTCGTCATCGAGTGTATTGCGCGCGAGGCGTACATCAAGCAGTATTTGGGACACTTGTACAACTATCTTGCCTTGGGCGTAAGCTTTTTGCTGTCGCTTCTCGGCTATGCTTTGTCGGTGGCGTGCTATCGGCGCAAGAACGTGAAGGCGTTAAACGGCGAGGTGCTGGAATATGAGTTCGTTTAGTATGCTTGAAAAGGTACGGTATACCGGCACGCCGTCCGACGTGGTGGCGCTCAAAGAGTATATCGTATTCGTAAACGAGCAGACCGATACAAAATATATCGTATGCAAGTTCGTCAACAACCTCAATCAGCGGTTGTACGGTATGCGCTTCGAAATCAGTCAGTACGACGAATCGGACGCTCTTTTGGAAAAGAATACGCTTTCCTACGATAAGTTCAGCGCCCGAGGCGGCGAACGCTTCGTGCCGAGCGCAAAACTGGCCGTCAACCCCCGTTGCAAAAATATTTCCTATAAACTTTTGTATGCGGCTTTTGACAAAGTGCAGTGGGAGAACGGGAGCTTTTCGGATAACGATTATCAATTCGAACGCTACGTGCACGACGAAAAGAAGCTTGCGCGCAATGACGAAAAGCCAAAGCAAGTAAGCAAAAAAGACGAAAAGCAGAATCGGAAAGAGGAAAAAAAGCAAAAGGAAAAAGACGAGCTGAACAGTAAGACGCCTTTTACCGTACGTGACGAAACGCGTAAAAACCGCTCGGGCTTGCCGACGGCGTACAGAGTGCTCAGCGTGCTTATCGTGCTTGCGCTCGTGTGCGTAACGGCGGTACTGTTTCGGCGCGCGTCCGACCGCTTTACGGTGGGCGACTACGATCTCATTCGGTACAGCGACGATACGGCGGGCATTTACGGCTACGACGGCGACGCAAAAGAGTTGGTCATTCCCGCAAAGATAGGGGACTACACGATCACGCGTATCGAAACGAATGCGTTTAAAGGTGCGAAGATAACCGCGGTGGGCTTCGAGTCCGAAACGCTCACCATTGACCGCAACGCGTTTGTGGACTGCCGAAAACTCGAAACGGTGGCGGCGGCGGGCAAAGTTATCGTAACGGCGTACGCATTTAACGGTTGTTCGAACGTCACGCAGATTTTCATGCCGCACGGCACGGTCAATGCCAACGGATTCTATCGATCGGGTTCTGTAAAGAAAACAACGTACTATTTCGACAAGATGCTGACAAACTCGGCAGAAGAAATTTTCGGGGAAACGAATATAAAGGACTTATTGGACTGAAAAGCAGATGTTGGCGGCAAGCGTAACAAATTCATTAGAACGGCTCATGCACTATTTGGCGAATCATTGGGAGATCGTCTTGCTTGTCGTGGGCATTTCGGCGGCGCTGTGCGTGGCGATCGCGAAGGGCGTCAAGTACGGTTTCCGCGTGCTTACGGCTACGTTCTTTACCATGCTCGGGGCGGTCGTGGGGCGTGCCGTCGTTTTGTTCGTGAAGGGCGGTAAAGAGGAGCTGGCCCGCGTTGCCCTTGCCTTGGGGCCGACGGTGTTGTTTGCGCTCATCGTGGGCGTCGGTACGCTACTGGGCGTTCGGCGGGGCTTACGCAAGAGCCTGATTT
>JAIEBL010000216.1 GCA_029069015.1 Clostridiales bacterium | reverse complement strand
GCTTACTATTACGGAACAGGCGCAAACAAAGAATATCTCGTTCTTTTAGACTATGATTTGGGAGCTTTCGGACTGTTCGACAACAACTTGACGTACGAGGGCGCTTACTATACCGATGATGCCGTGGGGCTTTTGGAATCGTTGTTTACGATCGGACTTAAAAACGAAACCGACGTATTTACGACGGGCGGCGCTTCGCCCAAAACGCTGACGTTCGATTTCAGGCACGGGACGCTTACCTACGGCGGAGAAAATTATCCCTATTTTTATAATTACGAATTCGGGGCAACGTTCGGTTATCCCGTCATCCAGTTTTTGGAAACGACCGGAACGACCGTCACGGCTGTAAATTCCGTGCAGCGCAACGGGCACGGATTGTTCATGGAAACGGTGGCAGACCCGCTGGGTGCGCAGACGGTTTCGTACAGCCGCTTTATTTCCCAAGCGGTATACGAGGAGTTGCTGGGCGCCATGTACGTGTATCACGGACCGCTTTTCGACGAAACGATCCTGCTTGATACGGACGGCAAGCTGTACGTCGATTCCACCAATCTTACGAGCACTGACGCTGCCGTTATCGCAAAAGAATACAACTACGGGTTGGAGCGCTTCGTAACGGGCGACGAAGAGCGGATCACGATCGTATTCAGTGTGAGCAGCAATCTGAACGTATATATCCACATTTGGAACAGACAGACGGCGTCGATTACCGATATCTACTATGCCCGCGCCGATTTCGCCCAATTCCTCGGCTCTTACCATAACGGCGCCGACGTCGTTACCTTAAACCACGACGGCAGTTTAACGGTAAGGGGGACTAAGGTCACCGTGACCCGTTTCGAGACGGATACGGCCGCCGATTCGCTCACCGTGAAATACACCCTTTCGGGCACGGAATACACCGCCGTCTTTACTTCGACCGGCCTTACGATCGGAACCAAACCGTTTGAAAAGTTCGAGTTCGACACTGCGAAATTCGTGGGGACGTATACTTTGGGGGACGACGAGATTGTCGTGACTTCCGTAGCGGCGTCGGTCAATACGACGCCCACGCTTACGGTTACGTTCAACGGCATGAGAGTCAGCGCGACCCTTTCGCTCACGCAAGACGGCAAACAACAGCTTTCGTTCGGGGTGCTTGTGCTCAGAGACGTTCCGCTTCCGCCTCCTCCGCCGCCCATGCCGACGTACACGTTGACGCTCGACGGCGACACGATCACGGTATCGGACGGAACGGACAGTGCTACGAAAGACGTGACCGAATGGAGCTACGGCGACTTTGCGCTTGACGAAAACAAGACGGTGCTCGGTAAGACGCTCGTCTGCCTGCTCAAAGAAGACGGCACCGCACCCTTGTTCTTCTACGACGGCGTGTCGTGCTCTGCATACACGGTAAGCATTGCATCCGACGGTACGAAGACTTTGACCGTCATGCGCGGCGTTATAAAAATCACGCTTACGCTCGACGTAGGTAACGTGCTCACCGTTACGGGGGAAGACACTTCTGCGCCTCCGGCGCCGCCCCTTCCGTAAAAACTAATTTACTACCTGACCCCTCCGCTGTCACCACGACCGAAGCGGAGGGGTCTCTTTTCAGATTTCTCGACTTCGCTCGAAATGACAGCTCGCTTGTCACCCCGATTATTAAAATTGTATTAGAAACGGGAAAAGCGGGGCGGAAAGCTTTGCCAAACGTGGGCGAAGTGAAGTATAATAAAGCCAGCGGATTATGCGTATACTAAAACCGCATACGTCTACACTTTTTACAGGAGAAATATATGTTTACAGTTGCCACCGATACGTCTTGTGACATCTTCCGAAACGAGCTGGACGCGATGGGCGTGCCTTGGGTACCGCTTACGTACACGATCGACGGGACGTCGTATCCCGACGATTTTACGTCCGACGAGCAGTGCAAAGAGTTTTATGCGAAAATCAGGGCGGGGGCGATGCCGTCTACCAGCCAGATCAATACGTTTTTGCAAACGGAATTTTTAGAGCGTCTGGTCAGCGAGGGGCATAAAGAAATCGTGTACCTCACGCTTTCCAAAGGACTTTCCGCTACCTATGCGGCGGCGTGTGCGGCGGCAAAAGACGTGATGGATAAGCACCCCGACGTTTCGATTTACGTCGTGGATACGATTTCGGCGACTTGGGTGCAAGGTTGGCTGGTGCGTGACGCCGTAAAGTTCCGCGACGAGGGTATGAGCGCGGAAGAAGCGGCCGAACGGCTCAACGTCGAGGCAACGAGACTGCACGCATGGATCTACGTTGACGACCTCAACCACTTAAAGCGGGGCGGGCGCGTTTCGGGCGCGGCGGCTGCCATCGGCACTTTATTGAAAATCAAGCCCATTCTGATCATCGGCAAAGACGGCGGGCTGAAAGTCGTGCATAAGGCAATGGGCACGGGCAAGGCGCTGCGCTATATGGCGGAAATGGTGGAAAAGTATTGCACCGATCCTTCGCACTTCTTTATCTGCACGGCGGACGGTTGGGACACCTGCAACGCCATGGCGGACATTTTAAGAGAAAAGTATCCAGAAGCGACCGTGGAAACGGGATGGCTGGGGCCCGTTATCGGGGCGCACGTAGGACCGGGAATGATCGGGCTTATCTTCAAGGGCGATCCGAACTCCCGCAGCGTATAGAAACGACGAAAGAACGAAAGGGTTCGGGCAGCGCCGTGCCCTTTTTGTATATAAAAATACCGCGCACGTATTGACAGTTTGCGCAAAATGCGGTAAGATATATAGAGTAGCGTTATATAAAACGACGAAAAAAACGGATAAACACGGCTTTGCCAAAACGGAGGAGCAATAGAAAAGTATGACGAAGTGGTGGAATGAACTGCACGCACTGCAACAGGTTATGTTCGTAATTGCGTGCGCGGCTACGCTGTTTATGATCGTGCAGGTGATCTTGCTTGCAATCGGAAGCGGCGACAGCGATTCTACGTTTGAAGCCGATACCAATATCGACGACGTAGATTCGATCAACGACGACGGCGTCGGGCTGACGGTTTTCGGATTGCGCGTGCTTTCGGTGCGCAGCGTGATCGCGTTTTTGGCGGTGGGCTGCTGGGTTACGTTTACGCTGTTTTATTCGATTTCTTACTATGCGCTTATCCCCGGCGTCATTGCGGGCGTTGCGGCGGCGTTTGCCATTGCGGCTTTCATCAAAGCGATGGAGAAATTGCAAGGGAGCGGCAACATAAAGACGGAGAATGCGGTGGGTAAGACCGCCGAAGTGTATATTCCCATTCCCGCGCTTAGAGCCGGCAGCGGCAAAGTCAACGTATACGTGCAAGAGCGGTATACCGAACTCGAAGCGGTCTGCGACAGCGCGGAACAAATCAAAACGGGCGAAAAGGTGAAGATCGTAGACGTGCTCACCGAGGGTACGGTCGTGGTAGAACCGATTACCGCGCCCGTAAAGAGCGCTTCCGAAAGTGCCGAGGCGGCGGAAACACAGGAAGAAAAAGAAACCGAAAAGGAGTAGAAATATGAAATTGATTGGAGCAGGAGCGGTAGTAGGCGTAGTAGGTATTATTATCGCCGTAGTGGTTGCTTTGATTTCGGTCATTGCGTTCGTTGCGAGCCGATTCAAAAAATGTCCGTCGGATAAGATCATGGTTATCTACGGTAGCGTAGGCAAAAACAAAGACGGCACGGCGCGCAGCAGTAAATGTATTCACGGTGGCGCGAGTTTCGTATGGCCTTTCTTTCAGGCGTACAGCTTTTTGGACTTAACGCCCATTTCCATTCAGGTAGATCTCAGAAACGCGCTGAGTCGGCAGAACATCCGTATCGACGTTCCCAGCCGTTTCACGGTAGGTATTTCCACCGAATCGGGTGTTATGCAAAACGCCGCCGAGCGCCTTTTGGGTTTGAAGCTGGGCGACATTCAGGACCTTGCCAAGGATATTATCTTGGGTCAGCTCCGTCTTGTTATCGCGCTCATGGACATCGAGGAAATCAACACCGACCGCGACAAATTCCAGGAAGCCATTTTCCGCAACGTGGAAGTGGAACTGAAAAAGATCGGTTTGCGCCTCATCAACGTTAACGTAACGGATATCAGCGACGAATCGGGCTACATCGAAGCGCTCGGTAAAGAAGCGGCGGCAAAGGCGATCAACGACGCAAAACGCAGCGTTGCCGAAAAGAACCGCGATGGTAGCATCGGTGAAGCGAACGCCGTACGCGACGAAAGAATCGAAGTCGCAAGCGCCAATTCGTCTGCCGTAGAGGGCGAGAACGAATCGCAGGCAAGGATCAGTCAATCGAACGCGCACCGCCGCGAAATCGAAGCGGAAGCCGAACGCGCGGCATCGGTTGCCGAAAAGATTGCCGAAGCGAACGCTAAAAAAGAAGCGTACAAGGCGCAGCAAGAAGCCGAAATGGCGCGTGCCGAACGTGAGAAGAGCACGCTCGAAGCCGACGTTATCGTAAAGCAGGAAATCGAAAAACGCAAACTCGAACTCCAAGCCGAAGCGGAAGCCGAAATGGTACGCCGTAAAGCGCAAGGTGAAGCGGACGCGTTGCGCGCCATGAAAGAAGCGGAAGCGCAAGGTTTGTTCGAAGTGCTTTCCAAGCAGGCGCTCGGCTTTGAAAAGCTCGTGAAAGCAGCGGGCGGCACGGCCGACGATGCGGTGAAGATGCTTATTTCGGATAAACTGCAAGAGCTCGTTGCGACGCAGGTCGAAGCCATCAAGGGCATCAAGATCGATAAGGTCACCGTTTGGGATTCCATGAACGGTAAAGACGGGACGCCGGCTACGGCGAACTTCCTTTCGGGTATGTTCAAAGCCGTACCGCCTTTAAACGAACTCTTCAAAATGACGGGTATGAAGATGCCCGAATACTTGGGTAAAGTGGAAGAAGCGGAAGCAGAGCCCGTTAAAGAGGCGAAAGCGCCCGCAAAGAGAAGCAAAGAAACGAATTGACAGGTTTTATAAAACAATAGCTTAGCGGAGCGGTACGCCCACTGTTTGGTCGGGTACCGCTCCGTTCGTTAATAAAACCTGCGTAGAAAAGGGGACACTATCATAATGGCAGTATTCGAAGAAAGCAAGTGGATATGGGCGGAAGACAACCGCAAGCAAAATGACCGCGTGGTTTTTCGGCGCACCGTGACGCTTGAAAAAGTACCCAAAAACGTGACGCTGTACGCTTATGCGCGCGACTCGTTCAGCCTGTTCGTAAACGGCAAGCCCGTTGCGCTCGGCGTCAAACGGTGCGCGGCATACGACATTACGAAGTTGCTTTCTAAGGGCGAGAACGTCTTTGGCTTTGACTGCTTGCACTACGGACTTGCGGCAAACGGTTGCGCTTTACACGAAGAGAGCGGGCTTATCGTAGCGTGCCCCGCGATCGGCGTCTATTCGGATTGCGAATTCCGCGCCATGCGGCCCTTTTCGCAAGACGACGGCGAGCCGAGACCGAGCGGACGCTTTTGGGGCTTTAATACCTATACCGACGGCGGCCGGGGCGAGATCGGCAACGTTTTCGATCCCGAATTCGACTCCACGCTGTTTACCGACGCCGAGGAATTCGAAAGTGCGGAAGACGTAGCGGAAGAAGTCGACGAGGAAAGTACGGCGCTTTTAACCAATGCGTATTTAGGCCTGCAAAAAGTCAAGCGCATGGAAAAGGAGACGAACGGCGCGACCGTGATCTATACGGTGGACCTCGGCGGCGAAAAAATTTGCTATCCCGTGGTCGAGCTTTCGGCAATGGGCACGGAGCGGTTGGAAATCAAGAGCGACCGCTACAAAACAAGCGGCAGGGAAGACGACGCGCGCGAATATTTCGGGGTGCGGAGCGTCTACGTATGCCGTAACGGCGCGCAACGGTACGTCAGCCCGATTGCGTTTTGCGGCAGCAAGCTGATTTTGGAAGCGCCGAATACGGTTGCCGTCAAATCGGTGGATCTGCGCGTGACCGCTTTTAAAACCGAGCGCGTGCTCGAACTCGATACGAACGAGCGCGTCGGTAAGCTCATCGATAAATGCGACAACACCATGCGTGCCTGCATGGACGGCGGCATTTTAGACAATACCGACCGCGACCGCGGCTGCGATTTGTTTGCGCTCTCGCTGTTTACGCGTTCTGCCCTCTATACCTACGACGATTCCATTCTGCCGCTTATCAAAGACGCGTTGCTTTGCGCGGCGGCGGGCGAGAACGGAAAACTCGTAAACTATCCGTATTCGCCGCTTTGTGAGGAAGACCCCATTGCGTCGCTTCTGTTCTGCTCGAGCTACGGCGGCATTGCGGCGTATTACTACCGCACGGGTGACGAAGAACTTTTGGAAAAGACGCACGCTACGCTTTGCGAATACCTACTGCAATGGGGCGAGCTGCACGGCGGCAAGCTCACATTGCGTAAAGGCGGCAAGGGGGATGCGGGCTACAATATCGACCGCGAACTGATTGCCGTATGCCTCTACTATTCGGCGGCGCGGTTTTTGCTCGAAACCTCGTTCGCGTCGGGGAATACCGACTATGCCGAGGAGCTGCAAAAGCGTGCCGAACAGATCGCCGCTACGTTTGAAAACAATTATTACGGCGGCGAATATTATACGTCGGGCAAAGTGTGCGACGAGCGCGCAAACGCTTTGGCGGTTCTGACGGGGCTGGTCGACGAATCGCACACCGATTCGCTCGTCCGCGTGCTGGCGGCGTGCAACAACTGTTCGCCCGCCTACGAGGGGTTCGTCATCGAGGCGCTGGGCGTACTCGGGGAAGGGAAGCGTGCCGTAAGCCGCTTGCTTTCGCGCTACACGCACCTTATCGACAGCGAAAGTACGGTTCTGCCCGAATCGTTTACCTTTATCGGCTCGCAGTGCAGCGCGCTGAGCGTTTCGCCGATTTCGGCCTACCTTGCGGGCGTTTGCGGGCTTCGGTACACGGGAGCGAAAGCCGTTACGTTCGTCCCGCCGGAGATGGGCGACGAAAAATTCGTTGCGCCACTCTGCAACGGAAGCATGCGGTTTGTACGCAAAGGGGACGGTGCAGTCATCGATAACGCGTCGGGCGAAGAGATCGATTTGCTGCTGTCGGACGGGGCGAAACGCATCGGAAAAGGCAAAACAAAGATTTAAAATATATGCGTTTTATTTGACAAATTTTTTGAAAAAGAGTATT
>JAIEBL010000215.1 GCA_029069015.1 Clostridiales bacterium | reverse complement strand
CAACGGGCACGGCAAGTTGCGCCGAAACCGTCACTTGCCCGTTCTCCTCGTCTACGCCCAAAACAGTGGCAAGAACGCGCACGTCCGAATAGGGCACGGTGCGTTGCGGCAAAAGGAGCAGAAGTGCGGCAAACAGCAAGCACCCGATTTTATATATACGTATGCGGTTATCGCGCTTCACTGTTTGCACCTCTCTCCGTTTTTCCGTTCCCCGCTTTTTCGTGCGCCCGCACGCACGCGGTTTCTTTTGCGGCGTGCTCTTCACCTTCCTCTTGCGACTCTTCTGCCCCGTCTTCTTTTCGGCTTCGCCGCGCGCTAACGCATGCCAAGATCAGGCAGAACAGCGGGAGCACAAACTGCACGACGAGCGCAATCATGCTAAGCTTGCCGAAAAAGGCGTGCATGTCTATCGGCGTACTGCAAAGCAAGATTGCACCATACAGCAGAATACCGGTCGAAAGCGACGCTACGCCTCTCCGGATACCCAACAAACTCGACAAAAACGAACTTGCGGCGTACATAAAGACGCCCACTTTGATAAATGCGGACAATTGCCAGACGCAGAACACAAGCAAATCGAAGCGTCCGCTCGCAGGACCGAGCAACGTAAAACGCGAAAGTCCCACCACGTTTTGCCCGAACCGCAAAATGTCGCCGACTTCGGCAAAAGCGGCAATCAGTCCCAGCGAGAACATAAGCACCGCAACGGATGCCAATACGCCCGCAAGATTCGTAAGAAGAAGCGTGTGTTTACTGCGCTTGACCGAGCCGAAGAATACGACGAGCGTCGAGTAGTCGCCGTACCACATGGCGTACCGCGCGGCGTTCTTTAAGATAGGAAGCGGCGCGTCTTCGAACAAAGGCAAAAGGTTAGCGTAGTCCGCGCCGAAGCTTACAAGCGCGAAAATAACGAGCGTAGATACCGCAATAAAGGGAAAAAGAAATTGCGCGGACCGCCCCGCCTGCCGCGCCGTACCCATGCCGAAGAGAATACAAAACGCCACGAGCGGTAAGACATATACGCCCCACGGCGCTTCGCTAAGCAGCCCCTCGGAAAAGAAAATCTGCGTTCCGTTGCTTACGAGCAACGCTTTTAAAAAAAAGTATACAAACATGAGCGCGGAAACGATTTTTTCGCCCGCCTTTCCCAAAGCCTCACGCACGAGCATTAGAAAGCTCTTATCGGGCGCTTTCTTCATCGAGAGGCCGAGCACGACGAGACAGAGC
>JAIEBL010000214.1 GCA_029069015.1 Clostridiales bacterium | reverse complement strand
CATAGAACACAATATTTGTAAATACTTTTTACGCATTTTCATCCGAATCTTCTTCGAATGCCGCTTCGGCGTCCGTTTCGCTTGCCTGTTCATCCGCCTCGGGTGCTTTTTGCGGGCGCTGTCCTTGCCCGCCGCCGTTCTGCTTATTGCCCTTCTTGCCTTTTTTGTTGTTTTGCTTTCCGCCGTTGTTTCCCTTCTTGTTTTCGGGTTCGGGTTGCGGCTCGCGCTTTTTAAAGGTCAGATCCGCGGCGGCGCAATCGATAAATTCCACCGTTTCTTTTTCCTGATTTTCAATGCGCACGCGCACCGTCATTTTGAGCGGATTGGTCGCAGTCGCCGTGCCCGTCCTGCCGTCTTGTAAGGTTACGGGCGAACCGATTTTGGGAAGCTGTCTGCCCGCTTCGGCATAGTATTCGTTTTCGTACGCCAAGCAGCACATCAGCCTGCCGCAAAGCCCGCTGATTTTGCCGGGGTTGAGCGAAAGATTCTGCGTCTTCGCCATTTTGATCGAAACGTGCGCGTAGTCGCTCATGTGGTCGGCACAGCAACACGGCCTGCCGCAGGGCGCAATGCCGCCCATCATGCGGCACTCGTCGCGCGCGCCGATCTGTTTGAGTTCGATACGCGTGTGAAAACAGGTGGCAAGCTCGCGTACCAGATTGCGGAAATCCACGCGTCCTTCGGCGGTAAAGTATATCATCAGCTTGCCGCCCTCGAATGTATATTCCGCGCCCACGAACTTCATTTCAAGCCCGCTGGAGCGGATCTTTTCGGCAATCAGCGGCAAACTTTCCTTGCGCTTTTCGAGCAGCTTTTGATGGCGTTCGTTGTCCTCTTCGGTCGCAACGCGAAGTACGGGCATGAGCGTGCCCACGATCTTACCTTCGTCCACCGTGGTGAGCGGCATGACGACTTTGCCGTAGTCCGCGCCCAAACTCGTCTGCACCACCACGTTATCCCCGACCGATACTTCCTTGCCGTCGGGCGAAAAGTAATATACTTTCGGATTGAAATCGAATTTTACGCCTATGATTTCGGGCATTTTGCTTTTACCTCCAATATCGAAAAGAGTAGTTCGTCTACGCAGCCCGCCGTATTGCCGTAGGCGCGAAGTCTTGCCCTCGCGCGCCGGATTTTGGGCATAATGTTCAGAACAGCCAAATCGGAATACGTTTCTCCGATGGCGGCAATGTCGCTCGCTGCATTTTTGAGCGTAATGCCGCTTGCACCCAACGTACGGTATGCCATCACGTCACGCAGCAGCAGCTCCAAATAATCGATAAAAAGCTGGATATCGTCCTTTTGCGCGATGATCTCTGCCGCTGCGGGTAAGATCTGCGGAGAACGCTTCGTGTGTAGCAAAAAGTTTGCCGCAGCCTCGAACGCTTTTCTTCCGCCGCCACGCTCGGCTAGCTGTACCGCCGTACCGATCTGCCCGCGCGAAGCCGCCGCCGACAGCGTGGCAACCACCGTATCGAATCCCGCGTCGATGAGTGCCTTACAAACCGTATCTTCCCCGAAGGGCTCTAACCGTATGCGCCTGCACCGCGAGACGACCGTAGGAAGCAGTCCGCCTGCCGAAAGGATGAGAAACCGCGCAGAAGCCGGCGGCTCTTCGAGCGTTTTGAGCAGTTTGTTCTGCACGGGTGCGCTCATCGGCTCGGTGGGCGCTATAATAAAGTATTTTGCGCTCAGCTCGCTCGGCTGTAAGTACGCCGTGTCGGTGATAAACGCCGCGTCTTCCACATCCGTCTTGCCCTTTTTCTCGGGGCGCGGAAAACAGAGAATATCAAAGTAACTGCCGTCGAACACGCGCTTTGCTTCCACGCCGTCGTCACAAAAGCCCTCGGCGCGTATGATAAACAGCCGCGCAAGCGTATCGAGCGCCGCTAGGTCGCCCGACTCGAACAGGTATGCGTGAAAAGGTCGCCCCTCTTCGCATTCCCGCATCAGCTCGCGGTAGCCGTCCGTTTTTTTCAGCAAAGGTACGTAGTTCAACGCTTATCCCCTTTTTACTTCTTTACTTTCTCACTCTTCACTTTTACTTCAATATGCCGCGCGCAATGAGCGCTTGCACGATCTCGCCGTGCGTGTCGTATTTCGTGCCCGTAGCCTTAAAGCAAAGATAACGGTCGGGATCCTGCGCCGCGAGCGCTTGAAACCCTTTATATACCTCGCGGTGAAAGGCAAGCGTTTCGTTTTCCAATCGGTCGTTTGCCTTGCCGCCCTTGCGCGCAAATCCGTCGTCGGGCGATACGTCCATAAAAATCGTAAGATCGACCGCAACGTCCACTTGCGAGGCGCTACATAGCATAGAAACGGTGTTAAGGTCCAACCCGCGGGCAAATCCCTGATACGCCGTCGTGCTGTCCGAATAGCGGTCGCAAAACACGTTCAGCCCCGCCTCGAGCGCGGGCTTTATCACCTTCTCGGTGTGCTGCGCACGCGCCGCGCAGTACAGCAAAAGCTCGGTCATATCCGTCATATCCGCGTTTTCGGGGTCTAAAATGAGCGCGCGGATCTTTTCGGAAATGGGCGTGCCACCCGGTTCGCGCGTAAACAACGCCTTTATTCCGTGCGCCTCGCAATACTCTTTGAGTAGGCGAACCTGCGTGCTTTTGCCCACGCCCTCGCAACCTTCTACCGTAATAAACTTTCCTTTTGCCATTTTTCTTACGCCTGTTGCAACAGATTTTCCAACCGTTTTAGTTTCGCGCCGTTGTCGTACGGCGTGAGCACGAACACGACCCACTCACCGATTGCCGTCTCGGGCAATACGTTATGCGCCGTACAATATGCAAACAACGCCTTGCCCTTATATTTTCTGCCCGTCACGCAAAGCCGCGTGTAGTCTTGGTTAGGCAGACAGATATTCTGCTCGTGCATTTTTTCAGAAAACGCTTTGAGCCGCAGATAGTCGTTTTTCTGCCCCGCCGCCGCTTTTGCCGCTTCGGAAAGCGAGGAAAGCAGAAGGTAATTGGGGCTCGTCGTGCCGAGTAGCCGCAAGGCTTTTTCGACGCTTTCCGCCTCTTCCGTCGCCGCCGCAAGATATGCACCTTGCGTATAGGCGGCGAGCGTTTTGTGCGCGCTCATGTTGCAGAGCGGCGCGACCGTTTCAAATCGGTATTCGTCTAAATCGGGTGCAAACGCAAAGTGCGCGCCGTGCGCCGCGTCTACGATGAGCGTAACGCCCTTTTCTTTGCAAAACGTGGCAATCGCGCGGTCGGCGCACCGCCCCATATAGTCGGGCGAGGTGATAAACAAAGCGCTTGCGTTCGGATGCGTAGCGATCGCGTGCGCCGCTTGCTCATAGGTTATAGGCGGAACTCCTGCGTCCGCCGCGCAATCGAAGCCATCGCGTTCCTCGCCCACGGGAACTTTTTTAATGTCCCAAAGCTCACACGCTTCCGTAAAGGCGCGGTGCACGCCGTCGGCATAGAGAACCTCTTTCCCTTTAAAGCGGTAAAGCGCCGCTTTGATGCCGAGGCTCGACCCGTGCGTCAGATAAAACAAATTTTGCACGCCGTACAGTTTTGCCGTTTCCTTTTCCGCGTCAACCACGAGCGTATCGGGAAAGAGTTCGCCGCGTAAGCCCAGCTCCGTAAAGTCGAGCGGGCAAAGCGTTCCCTTGTGTCCGGGAACGGTAAAACGGTCGGGCTGTTTTGCCGCCATTTCTTCGAGTGCGTCTTGCAGCGTCTTGCTCATTGACGGTAATACGTTAAAAAGCGGTTAAACACAAACAGCGCCTGCGCGTTCTTGTCTTTTGCATGTTTACCGAATTTGCCGATATTTTTGGACTGACTGTTCAGACAGATATAAAACTCGTCGTCGGGCTGATTTTCTTCGGCCGCTTCGCCGTACGCCGTTTTGTAGCCCTCCACGTTGCGCCAATCGGTTTCGAACACGCTACCCGCCCCGTGCATTTTGGCAAAGCTACTGATTTTGATACCCACACGACGCTCCTCACCGCTTGAAAGCGTCACCGTATAGTACTCAAAAGCGTCTATTTGCAATTTTTCGCCCGTTTGCCGATCGTCGGGCAAAAGATACTCGGTCAGGATTTCGTCGGTAAGCGGCACGAACGAAGCCGCGCAGCTCTCCATATACGACTTGCCCACAACCAGAATATCGCTCGTGATAATGCCGTGCGTTTGCAACAGCGTAAGATAATTGTCTCTGTCAAGCGGATCGCGCGTTTCAACGGTGATTTCACGGAGCACGTTCTCGCCGTAGAGAAATCTGCCGTTTGATTGATAGTCCGACTTGTTCATGTCGGCAAACGTGCGCCCCACGAAGTCGTTGTCGTTCTCGCCGTAGCAAGAAACGAACAGCGTTATATCCTCGTAGTCGCGCGTGCGGTTGATTTGCGAGAACAAAAAGTAACTGCCCAAGATGCCCACAACTACGATCAGGACGTAAAATATCCAATCGTATTCGAGGTGGTTGCTTATTCTCTTTTTGGTGATTTTGTTATCCATTTTTTACCGCTTTTCTTTTTCCGCTTTTCGCGCGTACGCTACCCTGATAAAAACCGAGGTTATTTTACGGGCTTCATCGTGGGAAACAGAATAACGTCGCGGATCGACGCGCAGTCGCAAAGCAGCATGACCATGCGGTCGATGCCGATGCCGAGCCCCCCCGTGGGCGGCATGCCGTATTCGAGCGCCGTCACGAAATCGTCGTCCGACGCTTCCGCTTCTTCGTCGCCCTTAGCCTTTCTCGCCGCCTGATTCATAAACCGTTCGCGCTGATCGACGGGGTCGTTCAGCTCGCTGTACGCATTCCCCATTTCGCGCGCATACATAAAGAACTCGAAGCGGTAAACAAGCCGCGTATTCGGAATGCGCTTGGCAAGCGGGCTCACTTCGATGGGATAGTCCGTGATAAAGACGGGGTTGATGAGCTGTTCTTCCACCTTCTGGTCGAACGTCTGGTAGAGCGCATATCCCCAATTCGTTTTATCGGGCGCGATCTCCACGCCGATGGCATGCGCAGCGTCCGCCGCCGTTTCGTCGGTCAGCTTCTCGAAGTCAAGCCCCGTATACTTCTTGACGGCTTGTACCATCGTAATACGCTCCCACGGCGCGGTAAGGTCGATTTCCGTTCCCTGATAGGTGATCTTGTTCCCCTTGCCCACTGCTTGGAGCGCCGCGCCGAAAATACGCTCGGTAAGGCGCATCATGTCGTTGTAGTCGGCGTAGCTCTGATAGAGCTCCATCATCGTAAACTCGGGATTGTGCTTTATATCCATGCCCTCGTTACGGAACATTCTGCCGATCTCGTAGACGCGGTCGAACCCGCCCACGATCAGGCGCTTTAAATACAGTTCGGGTGCAATGCGCATGAACATGTCGAGGTTGAGCGTGTTGTGGTGCGTCACGAACGGACGCGCCGCCGCGCCGCCCGCAACCGTATTGAGGATGGGCGTTTCCACCTCGCAGAACCCTTCCGAATCGAGAAGCTTTCTGATGGCGGCAATAATCTTACTGCGGCAAACGAACACTTCCTTGACTTCGGGATTGACGATCAGATCGACGTACCGCTGACGGTAACGAAGATCGTTGTCTTTGAGCCCGTGGAATTTTTCGGGCAGCGGCAACAGCGACTTGGAAAGCAATACAAGCTCGGTCGCCGAAACGCTGACCTCACCCTTATGCGTCACGAACACCGTGCCCGTCACGCCCACGATGTCGCCGATATCCGCCTTTTTGAACGCATCGTACGCCTCTTCGCCCAGGTTGTCGATCTTAAGGTAGAGCTGAATTTTGCCCTTGCCGTCGAGTAGGTGCGCAAAACTCGCCTTGCCCATGACGAGCTTGCTCATGAGCCGACCCGCAATTTTGACTTCCTTGTTTTCGTAGGCAGGGAGATTTCCCGTAATATCCGTCGAATACGCGGTAAACTCGAACCGCACGTTTTCAAACGGGTTTTTGCCTGCGTCTACGGCGTTCTTTAATTTTTCGCGGCGAACCCGTACAAGCTCGCCGTAGTCTTCTTCGTTCTGCAAATTCTCGTCCATAATTCTAT
>JAIEBL010000213.1 GCA_029069015.1 Clostridiales bacterium | reverse complement strand
CGGCAATGTCGATGAGTCGCCCGCCCGCAAACGTAAAAACGGAAAGACGCTTAACGTTCCCTACGCGCGTACGACAGCCGCAAAGCACGGGATATGCGCAATCGAGCGACGCCGCCGCATAGAGCGCCGAAAACGCCGTCACGCCCCCGATTTCGCTTTCCAAGTCTATTTCCCGCGCAAAAGTCTGCGGCACAAGCACCGCATCCGCTTTTTCTATGCAGCGTACGTCTGTACCCGCTTTCGCCACCCCGATTTTCCCCGCGCCCAAATCGATAACGTCCATACTCCATACTATGCGGGAAGAAGGTGGGCGTGCGCCGTTCGCTAAGAGGCAAAGCGAATAAAAATCAAAGAGTTTTCAAAAACGCATCCGCAAGGTGCGCCCACAGCGATATGTGCGGATCGACATCCGAAAGGTCGGCGTTCGTAGCAGAGTCGGCAAGGCTCAAACCGTGCCGCCCGTGCGGGAAAATATGCAAGGCGTATTTTAGCCCCTTGTCGGCATACGCCTTCGCGTACGCGATCGAATTGACGGCAGGCACAGCGTCGTCGTCCGCCGTCGTCCAAACGAAGGCGGGCGGATTGTCGCTTCGCCCAGAGGTAAGGAGATCGAGCCACGGCACGGACTGCCCTTTCAAAAGGTTTTTAAAGCTTTGGCTGTGCGTCTTATCGCCGCCGATCACGGGATAGCATAGCACCCCGCCGTTCGGTTTAAAGTCGTAGGCTTTCACACACGGCAACGCAGGGTCGCAGTTCAAGAGGCACCCGCATAAGTGACCGCCTGCCGAAAAACCCATCGCAAAAACTTTCGTCGTATCGGTGCGCGTTTCTTTCGCCCGCGCACGGATCGTGTGCATGGCGTACGCCGCCGCTACGAGTTGATCGGGATATTTCGCCTTTTCGTCTATGGGATATTCCAGCACATAGGTATTGTAGCCGCGCCCGTAAAACCAGAGCGCAACGGGTTCGCCCTCGCGCTCGCTGCAAAATTCATACGCGCCGCCGGGGAGCACCAACAGCGCAGGGCGTTCCTTATCGGGCATTTCCTTCATGCGCGTGTGCTCGCAGCACGTCAGCGTTCCGTGTTCTTTCAAATCGATTTTCGTATAGTTCATGATTTCCCCTCCATGCGCAAACAAAGTGCGCTTACTTGCCGCCAATGCGCCCGATAGCCGCCGCGATCTCGCTCGGCGCGTCGATGATTTCATCCGCGCCGTGCTCCTCTAAAAACGCCCTGCCCCGAAAGCCCCAGCTTACACCGATGACGGGCAACCCTGCGTTGCGTGCCGTTAAAATATCGATGTCGCTGTCGCCCACGTACACGGCGTTTTCCGCCTTGCTGCCCAAAACTTTTAACGCGTAGAACACGCCGTCTGGCGCGGGCTTGCGCGCCCGCGAAGGGTCTTCGCCCACCGTAAGCGTTACGTACGGAAAGAGCGTGTTTTTCAGATCGTCCACCGCGCGCTGATACTTATTCGACACGATCGCTGTCTTATAGCGTCCGCACACCTCGCGAAGCATCACATCCACGCCGTCGTACGGGCGCGTCTTGTTGCCGCAGTTAAGGTCGTAATGCGCCGAAAAATCGGCAAGCACTCTGTCCACCGTTGCAGGCGTCACTGCCGCAGGCGGCAATGCGCGTTCGCACAAAAGCCGTACGCCCTCGCCCACCATAAACCGCACTTCTTCCAAAGTACGCAACGGGTAGCCGTTTTTAGCGAGCGCAAAATTCGCGCTGTCGCAAAGGTCGTCGAGCGTATTAAGTAGCGTTCCGTCCAAATCGAAAAGTATCGTATCTATCATATTCTCAGTATAGCCCACTTAAAGGTAAATTGTCAAACGCGTGTGCGTTATAGCATACAATACAGTATGAAAATTCATATATACGCTATCTGTAAGAACGAAAGTAAATTCTGCCGCCGCTTTATGGACGCCGTGAAGGGCGCCGACGGCGTGTTCGTGCTGGACACGGGCTCGACCGACGATTCGGTCAAACTCCTCGAAGAGGCAGGCGCCACGGTAAACACGGAAGTCTTTTCGCCCTTCCGCTTCGACGTTGCCCGCAACAGAAGCTTAGAGCTTGCGGGGGACGCCGACCTCTACGTTTGTCTCGACCTCGACGAAGTGCCCGAACCCGGCTGGCGAAACGCGCTCGAACAAGCCTACGCACAAAACCCACAAGCCAACCGCTTTACCTACCGCTACGTTTGGAGCAAGAATCCCGACGGCTCGGACGGCGTCGTCTTCTGGGCGGATAAGATCCACAAAAAAGGCTTTCACTGGCGCGCACCCGTACACGAAGTACTCGCCCCCGATAAGGGCATTCAAAGCGTAACCGCGAGCGTGTACGGCTTACAGATCACACACTACCCTGATCATAAAAAGTCGCGCGCAAGCTATCTGCCGCTTTTGGAGCTTGCCGCAAAAGAAGACCCGCAAGACGACCGCACGGCGCACTATTTGGGGCGCGAATATATGTACGCCAAGCGCTACAAAGACGCCATCCGCGAACTGACGCGTCACCTTTCGCTGCCCTCCGCCGTCTGGCGGGACGAGCGCGCCGCGTCGATGCGCTACATTTCCACCTGCTATTCGGCGCTCGGCGACAAAACCGAAGCCACCGCTTGGGCGCTGCGCGCCGTTGCCGAATCTCCCGACACGCGCGAACCGTACTTGCGGCTCGCCCGCGCCTTTTACGAAATCGGTAACTTTGCGGGCGTCCTCTACGCTTGCACCACCGCCCTGTCCATTACGCACCGCAAGCTTTCGTATATCACCGAGCCAGACGCTTGGGGCGCGCCGCTCCATGACCTTCTATCCATCGCCTACTACCACTTCGGGCAATACAAGAAAGCCGCCGGGGCCGCGCGCACGGCACTGTCGTTCGGCGACGACGAGCGTATTGCCGCCAACCTGAAACTTTTCGAAAACAAGTAAGCCGCTTTTTGGCTGAAAACCGAATATCTGCCGCGCCGTCGTTTTGAAAGACGACGCACAAAAAAAGCTCTTGCAGGTGCACGACTGCAAAAGCCTTTTTTTGTTTTGGGATACTTCTTGTATGGGTTAAGCCTTAGGTTGCAAGAAAGCCCGCCGCACGAAGCGAAGCCAACAGCTCGTTAAGCGTAGTCCCGACTTCATCGGGCGTGGGCGTACTTTCTACGTCGGCAACCGCCGCCGCAGGCGTGATCGTGCCCGCAGGACCGGTCGGACCGATTGCACCCGCAGGACCTGCAGGGCCCGTAGGTCCGGTAGGACCGATTTCGCCCGTAGCGCCCGTTGCACCCGCAGGACCGACAGGACCCGTAGGACCGGTAGGGCCGATTTCACCCGTAGCCCCCGTAGGACCCGTTGCTCCTGCTGCAAATGGGAAAATGTGCTCCTTGTGCCCCGCAACAAAAAAAGCGGGGCTTTTGCGTAAAGTCCCGCTTTCTTGCTTCCGTTACGGTTTTTTACTTCCAATAGACGAAGGAATCCACGTTGAATTTGCCGCTCTTACCTTCGATGCGCACCACGTGTTTCCCGTTCGAGAGCGCACCGTTGAGATACATATAGGTAAGCGAACTGGCGTTGTTATCGGCGGAAAGGCTGACGTCCGATGCGACCTTGTTGTCATCCACGTAAATATCCACCGTACCGTAGTCGGTCGAGTGATACGCAAAGTAAGCGAATCTGCTCCCCGTGAAGGTAAATTCCACTTTTGCGCCCGCGTTTGCGGTGTAGATCGAACCGAAGTTGCAGAGCACGTTTTCATAGTTCCATACGCCTGTATACCGAATGCCCTCGGCATTGGGCGCAATATGGTTGCCGCCCGAGTACGATAACGAGAATTCGATTTTGTTCATCGCAAAGTATCTCTCGTTGTCGGTCTTGGTCACGACGAGCTTATAGTAGCGAATTTCCGTTTCGGCAAAACTGTATTTCATGACCCTTGCGTTGGCAGCCCCGTCCTTCACGTCGTGAAGCAGTGTATAATTCGTGCCGTCCCCGCTGCCGTAAAGCTTAAAGTCCTTGACCATACCGTTGTTGCCGACGTTGTTCTTATACCCGGTGAACGTAACCGTATTGACCAAGTAATAGCCTTTGAGATCGACGACGAGCTCGAACGGTTTTGCTTCCGTGATATAATTCGCTTCTCCCCCTTTCGAATGATAGTACGTGTTCGCGTTTCCGTCGAACATATTCGTAATGGGCTGATTGGCGTCCCAAGGATCGTGGCTTACGGAAACAAGAACGTTTTGCGTCACGTCGCAAACGGGCGCACCCACGTAATCGTACTTGTATTCGTTCTTAAACCGATATTCCGTTTGGAATTTTTTGTTTGCTTCTTCGGTCGCCTGTCTGTGGACGCTCGGATTGGTGAACGCATCCTTGGCATTTGCAAAGCCCGAGAACGAGCCGTCGGCTTGTTTTGTCGCTACGCCTATCCCGAAGAAATCGCTTTCTTTGGTCACGAGAAGCACGACTTTAAAATAAACGTAATTGCGCGTCGTAGTAAATTCATGTTCGGCATACTCGGTTTCAACATATGCGTTGCCGCTCGTTCGCGCTATCGTAAGCGCGCTTTCATAGGTCGTGCCGTTGTCGTACGAAAGATATAGCGTTGCCTTGCCTCTGCCCTTGAGTGTAAAGCGGTACGTGCCCGCGCCGCTGAAATACATAATGCCGTCAAGCATCTGCAACGTTTTGTTATTGGGCATCACCCTGTAATTTTTGCTGTTTTTATCGTACGTATCGTCGTCGTAATTCCAACCCGCCTGCCAAATCTGCGTATTCGTTTCCTGCGTGCATACGTTCTTTTTCGTTTCCTTGTTTACAAAATTCCCGAAATTAAACGTCATAGTCTGCACGTTATAAACCGAATCGGTAGAAGGCACCTGCGCCTCCGTATCATAGGTATACGTCGTTCTGTTTAAATCGGTGTTCGCACTCTGTTTGAGGTTGATCACGAGATCGACGTCTTCCACCGTAAAAGCACCGTCGTCCTTCGTAATACCTAAGGTCACGTTGAAATTACCCGAATACAGCCCGCCTTCACCGTTTGCCGGCGTGTATTTCACCTTATTGCCCGCAAGTAATTCCACCGTGCCGCTCTGCGGCTGCGTAACGCTTTTCACGGTCACGGTAAAGCCGTCGGGGATTACGAGCGCTTTGCTGTTGAACTGCCCTTTGGCAAAATTGTTCTTATTGGTAAAGTCCATGGTAAATTCGCCGCTGCCGTACGAAAAGGGTTGCGCCGTCGTGACGTACTGTTTGACGCCGTCGCGCACGATGCTTCTGCCCACCTGATAGACGGACGCAACGGGCACGAACATCGGATATTTTTCTTTTGCGGCGTCCGCCTCGGCTTGAGAAAGCGTACCGCTCGGCGCATAAGCCTCGCCCATATCAAAGTTCATGATCTTATTGAAGTAATACGTCATATCGTAATGCGTCGCCTCAATAAGATTGTTATAATACGTTCCGCCGCCACCGCCGTGCGCCGCCGCAACGAAATTGTCTTGCCCGATGTTGTGAAGGAGCGTCGCGTAAACCTAGCCAT
>JAIEBL010000212.1 GCA_029069015.1 Clostridiales bacterium | reverse complement strand
ACCGTAACGCCCAAAACCAATACGAAGGGCGGCACGGTGGCACTTGTATTCTACGTAAAAGTCGTAAACGGCGCGTATGCGGGTACGGAATGGAAAGAGTCCGCAACCCTTACCGTAGAAGCGGAAAAAGAATACACGGGTATTTCGGTAAGCGAGTCCCCTGCATACACGTATACCGTTTCGGCAACGGGTGACGGCACGGCAACCCTGAACTACAAAATGGTTGTGCTCTCCGGCAGCGATCTGATCGGTGAGAGCAACAGCGAGCTGAACCTGTACAAAAATTACAGCACGACTTCCAAGTTCACGGTAACGCCGAAAGACGATACGTTGGGCGGCACGGTAGTGCTCGTGTTCTACGTAAAAGTCGTAAGCGGCGCATACGCGGGTACGGAATGGCAAGAAGTGAAGACGATTACCGTCCCGCCTGCGGAGAAGCCGAACGTAACGCTGACCGTGACGGGTACGACCAACAAAGTAGCGAACGTGACCGAAAGCAACGGTTATACGTGCACGGCTTCGTACGTGGAAAACCAATACGTTACGGTGGGCGCAAACGGCAGGATCACTTGCAAAGCGGGCTACGAGTTCACGACGAGCAGCGACGCGGACGCCATTGCCGTAACGGTCACGGCAATCGTCACGATCACGGACGGACCTTACAGCGGCACCAAAGAAACAAAAACCTTCACGGTCTACGTTAAGGCAATCGCAAGCGATGAGGAAGTCAGTGCCTAACCGAAAAACGAAAGGGGAGTGTCTTATGGAAACCAAAGAATTTTACACGGTGGATATCTGCGGACGGCAAGAGCAGTTGCCCGTCCTGCCGCTGCCGAGCGGCGCGCGTATTGCGTTTTTCAACTTGCACGGCAACGTAGAGCTGACCGAGTATTGCGCCAAAGAGCTAGCGAAGCGCTTAAAAGACGCCGAGGTTCTGCTTACCGCCGAGAGCAAGGGCTTGCAGCTTACGCACTGCATTGCCCGCGAGCTCGGGCACAAGTACTACGCCGTGGCGCGTAAGAGCAAAAAGCTGTATATGCAAGACGGCATCGAAACGTCGGTAAAGAGCATTACGACGGCAGAGTCCCAGCACTTCTATCTGTCGGCGTACGACGCGGCGCTTTTAAAGGGTAAGCGCGTTGCGCTCGTAGACGACGTGATTTCCACGGGCGGCTCTATGCACGGGCTTTCCTCGCTTGCCGAAATGTCGCGCGGCTTTATCGCCTATAAGGCGGCGGTACTTGCCGAGGGCGATGCGGCGCTTCGTACCGATATTACGTTCTTAGGAAAAATACCGCTTCTGTAATGTAGGGGTAGTTAAACGCAAAATAATAAACTTGCCGCTTCCTTAAAATAGGGGGCGGCTTTTTTCTGCAATATTCCATGCCTTTCGTTATTGTCGCAATTTTCGCGATTTTCTGCAATTTCCGCATTTTTTCGGCAGAGTCACGACACACTAGTGTATATGGAAAGAGCGGAAAAAATCTTACAATCGTTTGAGGACGAAAAAACGATTTTCCGCCGTGA
>JAIEBL010000211.1 GCA_029069015.1 Clostridiales bacterium | reverse complement strand
TAACGATGTTGCTCAACCTCTTACGACGATTCCCACGCAGACCTCTCGCGCTGCGGGCATCGAGGTGTCGGTGCGGAAAGACGGCGGTTCGGAGTTCCCGATCAGCGGTGCTACCCGTGCTTTCGTCGACGTGTTCGCGCAGTCTTCGTTGATTTTCAAAGACGATACGAACGTGACCGGTGCGCCGAGCAGCTTATTGAGCGGTAGCAAGAGCAACGTATTCGAGTCCGAAAAAACCAAAATCGAGCTTATGTTGGCGACGGAAGGCCAAGATGAAAAGACGTTTGCCTTCAGAGATCTGTTTGCCGACCTCGGCAACATAAACGTTGCGTACGAAGGGGAAAGAGGCGACGCTGCTTTCACCAAATTGAAGAGCACCTTCGGTAGCGGGGAAGATGCGTATATTCTTTCGAACGCTACGTACGGTTCGATTACGATTAAAGCGCAGAAAGTTACGCTTGAAGATACGGAGTACTCGTTCACCATCCAATTGCGTAGATTCTACGGTAGTAGCTTCCGTGCGCTGACGTTTGGCGAAGGCGAAAATGCGGAAGCGGCAGAAGTCGCTTACGTTCGCTTTACCGTGACGGTGGTTGCGCCGAGCAGAAACTTTATGACGCTTATCACGACCGCATCCAAAGACGGTGGGGCGATTGTGGAAAGAACCACGAAACGGCTTTCGGAACGCGTGAATTTCGGTGCTAATTCCGATTACGTTTTGGGTACGCTGTACGAAAAAGGCGAGTTCCAAATCAACGTAACGTCTTCCGATCCGACGATCGTGACGGCGGCGTTTAGCAAAGAGGAAAAGGGAATCGTGCTTACGCCTTATACGAGCGGCACGGCGTATATCTACTATACGATTAAGTGCTATTCGTATACGCTACAAGACAGCTTCAAGATTACGGTCAATACGCTTGCCACGTACAATAAAACGGTCAACGTAATTACCGACGAAAAGATTTATTTCAGCGATCTGAAAAACTATTTGCAAGCGGCAAACGCAATCGACGCTTCGTCGCTTACGCCGCGGTTTGCAAGTACGCCATACTATTTCCAGGAGACGGATACGACCGGTGTTCCCAGCTCGACGAGCGATGCCGAAAGAACTTGGACGACGCTTGATTCGTATCCCGCATTCTTGGAAGAACCCTATATCGATCAAACCGAAGATAAAGCCTACTTCGGGCTTCGGATGGGGCAATACGATCCCGATCAATTGAACTTGGACAATACGATTACGCGTTGTGTCGTAGTCTTCGTATCGAACGACGGCAAGGAATACCGCGTGGCATTCCGCGTAGCTCCCGGTGCGCAAACGGCAAAGGACAATTCGCGTACGCTTTTGATCGGTATCGATAAAGCCAATAAAACGATCAACATTCTTTCGAGTGAGACCCAAGACGCTTCGCTGATTTGCACGGGCGATAACTACATTATTCCTATGGCATTCCTCGCAAAGAAGATCCATAATTTCGATAAAGATCTTCAATATGAGATTATTGCGGCGCAGGCGATTTCGTCGGATGGGTACACCAACTTTACGAAGTATCTCGACGTTGCCATGAATGCCAACGAAGTGATCTTAACGCCTAAGTATCCCACGGCGGATTTGAAGAACATGGACGGCTGCAATTTGCAGGTTTCGCTCAAACACAAGAACACGCAGGTTGTTACGCTTCTTAACTTCACCGTTTCGGTAACGGGTATCAAGACGGTGCTCACGAAGTCGGAGTACACTACGCTTATTTTGGCAACGTTCTTCGCGGTGCTTGCATTACTTTTGATTATCTTCTTTATCCGCTTGGCAATCTACTGGAAGAAGAAGGCGGAGCAACGTAAAATTATCCGCAAGAATCAGATGTTGATCCGTATGCGTGATAAGATGCATAATAAGACGGAAGCGGTAAGCAAAGAAAAACTCGTGCGTACCAAACTGAAAATGGAAGATCCCAAGTACGCTAAGATGTTTACCGAAATGCGCCAGAACAAAGAGTCGCAAACGGGCATTACCTTGGAGAATTCCGCCGTTGCGCAAAAGGCCGAAAACCGTGTCAAAGCCGAAAAAGCTTCCAAAAAGCATAAGGGTAAAAAGTCTATCGACGAATTGAAAGCCGAACTTGAGGCAAAGCGCGCGGCTTTTGCCGCTATGCAGTCGGGTGAAATGCCCGAGGGCGGTATTCCCGTAGACGCTATGGACGGTATGCAAATGGATCAGTCCATGATGGGCGATGCGCCTGTGTTTACCGACGTTGCCTACAACGACGGGCTTTCGGGTGAAGATATCGATGCACAGATCAAAACGCATATTTCTTCGGAAGATATCGTTTTCGATCCCGATCCGATGAATCCGGATGACATAGACAACAATCTTTAAGCAATAAGAGTAAGGGTGCGGAAAAATGGAAATACGCAAACACAAACTTTATAAGGCGCTGCCTGCGATTGCCTTTTTGGTAATTGCGCTCTTTGCCGTCATCTGCTTCGGTGGGGGTGCGCATGCTTTTGCCGAAGGCGGGTCGAATATCGACTACAACGTTACGGGAGATAACGTATTCGTAATCAATTTAGACCCTAACGGTAAAGAGAATCCCAAAGAAGTCGAGGAAGCGAACGGCGACTATACGGACGCCAATACGGTGCCCTCGCTGTGGCGCAAAAGAACGATTCGTTTTTCAGCGCTTTTTGCGAATGCGACCGACGAATACTATGCGGCAAAAACCGGGACCGGTTTGAACGATTGGGATGGGTATATCAACCATACGTCCACGGATTATCTGGATGTGTATTTTCATCAAATCGGTACGCAGGCCAGCCAATTCACCGTAACGGCGAAAAAGCTGATTGCCAAGCAACGTTTTGCGCTTACCCTTCATAAAGGTAGTGAGAGTGGCGAAGCCGTGAAGATTATCATCGAAGTCGTGATGACGACGGGAAATCAGGAATGGCTTTTGAATAACGAAACCAATGAGGGGCGTCGTTTGTATATCGGCGCGCAAGTCGGTGACGATCACAAAACCGAAATTCCCAACGTCAACAATGCGGCATACCAGCAACTTCCGCTCAGAGTCAATAACTACGATACGGTTTCCATTGATTTGGAGCGCTTCTTGGTAGGGCGTAAGCTCTATACGACGAATCCGAAAACCCATAAACGTGAAGGGCTTACGACCGACACTGCGTTTGCACCCATTAAGACGGGGAATAGTGCAGACGAATACATTACAATCAACGATTTGGGCGATCTCGATATCGTAAAAGTTACGCCGAGCAGCGTAATAACGGACGTTAATTACGTATTATACGGCAATTCTTCGGTTAAGCATAGCTTTACGATTACGGTAAACATTACCGACAGCGATACGCATAACAGTCTTTTTGTCAGCGAAAACGGCAAGGATTTTTGGGCGTCAGGCAGTGCAGACCCTAACGGCGAAGTTTATCATGATTTGCCCGTAGAGGTCAAATTTGCCAACATGGACAATTCGTTCACGATTTATATTCCCATCGTGTACGTTCCTTCCACGACGCCCAAAATCAAGAGCACGTTTACAATGCCTACTTCTTTGAATGCGGGCAGCACTAAACAGTATCTTGCCGCGGCGGATAAAGCGAACGATCCCGCAGGCTTTAATACGGTGCGCGTTCGCCCCGAAGATCTTTGCGATTATCCTACCTATTCGCATACCGAAGGACAAAAGGCCTTTATCTTTGATCCGAGCGATACGGCGTTGCCGACGGGCGCAAAGCGCGACTCTTATCTCTACGTAACGGCAGGGAATGACGAGCAAGGAAGGTACTACGACATTCAGCCCAAAGCGATGGGCTCTGCGGACCTTACGTTCCAGATTTACTATTTAGACAGAGATACCGGTAGTTATTCGCCTACGCCCATGCCCGTAACGGTGAACTTCGTCGTATACGGCATGTATACGCTCAATTTCAATATTGCAGGCAAGAAAGCGCATTCCTACTCAATCAACGATAAGCTCTTCACCACACTCAAAAACGACGGCTATCAGATCGTCGGCGCGAGCCTAGCTTCGGATGCCGAAAGAACGTACGCCATCGTGTCTTGCGAGAACGGGATCGTTTCGATCACGCCCAAGGAAACCGTTTCGGGCGACGGACTCGTGCTCGTGCACCTCGTGGATATGAAGGGGCATGAGATAACGCTTCAATGCGGACTTACGATCGACCTTAAAGCAGGCAACTTCTTTGCCACGTGGGAACTGTGGCAAGTCATTCTGTTCTGGGTGGGTATCGGCGTTGCCGCGCTCCTCTTGATCCTTCTGATTATTTGGTTGTTTGCGCGTTCGCTCCATCGCAAGAAGATGGACGAACTCGAAACGAGCGCCCCCACGAGTGCTTACATTATCAAACTGAATTCTACGATTGCTGCGGCACAAGCGCAACAGCGTCTTGCCACGACGCAGGCGTTCAATTCTGCGCAATCGCAAATGTTGCAGCTTGGCGCAGGGCCTGCGTCTACGCCTGCGGCTAATCCCAATACGTTGCAGCTCGGCACGACGCCTATGACTTCTCAGGGCGCTATGTCGTACAGTGCACCGCCTCCGGCTGCGCAACAACCGATTGCACAGCAGCCGCCCGTTGCCGACGCAGCGCAGCCTGCGCCCGCACCTTCGTCTACGACCGAGGAGATTGTGATCATTCTTACGGACGAAGAATTGCTTGCACGTATTTACGAAGAAAAATACAAGCCGCGCGGCATGATGGAACGTACGTTCTACAAGAGCAAGGATTTGCAGCAACGCGAGCTTGAAAAAGAGAAAGAGCGCATTCGCGAAGATATTCGCAACGGTATGAGCATGGAAGAAGCTTGCAAGTCGCTCAAACAGCGCGAAGCGGAAGCCGCAGCGCTTCAGACCGGTGGTGATGCGCCCGTCGAAAAGGCAGCGGGTCCCGATCCGATCATCCTTTTGCTCGGCTTCGATCCTGCCGATCCTATCGTATCGAACGAGAAGCCCGCAGAAGCCAAAGCCGACGCGACGCCCGAAGAAGTCAAGCTTGCCGAAGCGGAATTCGATTTCCGTCGCTTAGCAGCCGAAATGTCGATTATCGATGCGCGTATCACGGCAATCAACGGTGCGGTATCCAAGACCGAAGAGAGCAAGAACGCTGCGTCTACGGACGTTGAAACGCTCACCGAGGGCATCAAGACCGCCGAGCAAGCGCTCGACGATAAGAGTGCCGATTTGGTGGTTGCCAAAGGCAAAGCCGCTCGAGAAGCACTCAACAAAGAAATCAACGATCTCGAAGGTAAACTCAAAGCCGACAAAGACACCTTGCAGACGCGCAAGAACGATTTGGAAAACGAAACGAGTATCTTAGCACGTCTTGCCGAGATTTCCGCCGATTATGCGGGCAAGAAGACGGCTGCCGACGCTTTGCTTTCCACGGCAGAGCAGGAGTTGAACACGGCTAAGTCCGAAGCCGAACGCGCGGCGGATCTTGCCGCCCGTGCAAAGAAGCAGGCGCTTCTTAAGTCGCAGCTCGAAGTGCTCAATCCTTTGTTGGTGCAGGTGAACTCGCTCGATAGCGACATTCGCGCTATTACCAATGCGGTCGAACACAGCGGTGAGACCAAGGATTCGCTTAAAACGAAAGTGGCGACCAAGCAGAACGAATTGCTTTCCACGACCGATGCCGCCAAAATCAGCGAGCTTAGTGCCGAGATCAAATCGCTCAACAAAGAAATTTCCGATCTTGACCGCATGGTTGTAACAAGCACGAAGAGCAAGACGGATAAGAACATCGAAATGACGGCGGCGCGCCGCAAAGCCAACGAATATGTCGACAAAGAAAACATGGAGTTGGACGACATTATTGCGGCAGAAGATATTGTAATAGGCAATATCGCGCTCGAACGTTTGAGTGCAGAAGCGCAGAAAGACAAGGCGACGTGCGAAGAAACTTTCCATGCATGCCAAGAGAAGTACGATACGCTTGTCAACGATCTTGACGCCAAGGTTATGGAATCGGCAGCGGCGTTTGCCGAAACGCTCAAAGAGAAGGAAGACGAGCTTGCCGAGACGCAGGAAAAACTCATCGAAGTGAACCTTGCTATTGAGACGTGTGACAGCGACGACGAGAAGATGAACCTCACGCTCGATCAGATGACCTTAAACGAAAAGGTTGACGAGCTCAACGGCATCGTAGAAACGATGCGTGCCGAGGGCATCAAAGCCAACCTCGAAACCAAAATGCAGGGCGAGGAAGAAATCGAGAACGCACGCGTCGAACTTGACAAAGCAAAAGAAGCGTTTGACGAGGCAACCAAGCGGTTCGACGATCTTTCGACCAATACCAATCCTCTCGACTTGATTGTTTCGGGTAGCGGCGTCATTTCGCAAGACCGCAAGAAGATCGAAGCCGAGAACCTTAAAAAGCAACTTGCCGAAGCGCAGAATGCGATTGAGCAAACGCGCTTGCAAGCGCAGATGGCGCAGATGGAGGCCGAAAGAGCGGTTGCCGATGCGCAACGTGCGTCCGATGCGCAAAAGGCGGAAGCCGAGCGCATAGCGCAAGAAGCGCTCGAAGCTGCGGAAAAAGCTCGTTTGGCTGCGGAAGCGCAAGCTGCCGAAGAAGCCGAGCGCGTGCGTTTGGAAGCGGAAGAGTTCAAGCGTGCTACGCAGGAAGAAGCGGATAAAGCGCGTCAGGAACTGGAAGAAGCAAAGCGTCTTGCCGAAGAAGAAGCCGAACGTGCCCGCTCGGAAGCCGAAGAGGCGCGTAAAGCTGCTTTGGAAGAGGCCGAGCGTTTGCGTCAGGAAGCGGAAGAAGCGCGCAGAGCTGCCGAAGAGGAAGCCGAGCGTGCGCGCAAGGAAGCCGAAGAAGCTGCCGAACGTGCCCGCATAGAGGCGGAAGAAGCGGCAGAACGTGCGCGGAAAGAAGCCGAAGAAATGGCGGAACGCGCCCGTATAGAAGCGGAAGAAGCGCGCAAAGCCGCCGAAGAGGAAGCGGAACGCGCGAAGAAAGAAGCCGAAGAAGCTGCCGAGCGGGCGCAGAAGGAAGCCGAGGAAGCGGCAGCACGTGCACGCGTTGAGGCGGAAGAAGCGCGCACAGCTGCCGAA
>JAIEBL010000210.1 GCA_029069015.1 Clostridiales bacterium | reverse complement strand
TTCCTTGACCTCGTGATCGTTTATATCACGCTTCATCGCTTACTCGTGACGAAGACAGCGATGCAATTCGTCTTCCGCCGCGTACATAGCGTGTTCCGTTTCGGCGGCAAGCTTGATTTGCGCCGCTTCCTCTTTCATCTCTTCCGCTTCTTTTAAAAGCTGCTTTGCGCGCTTGAGAAGATCGTCGGCTTCCGCCTTTAATGCGGCAAGCTCCGAAAGCGCATCGCCCTCATCGGCTATCGTGCCGCGGAGCATTGCTAAGCGCGCGTCAAAATCAAGCGGCTCGTGCGACTGCGCTTGCGTCGGTTGCGGTTGCTTTAAAGGCTGTACAGGTTGCACAGGTTCTACGGGCGGTTGCGACTGCAACCCTTGCGCGCTCTCTGCCTGTTGCGGCTGTTGCGCTTGCGGTGCGCCGAACACGGCGTTCAATACCGCGCCCACCGTCGCCGCAACGGGTCGGTCGGATTCCTGCGCCTGTCGTATATCGTCCACCGCGGCAAAAAGCGGGGATTTTGCGGTTTGCTCGGGTTCTGTTTCTTGGGGTTGTTCGGTCGCAGGCGTTTCGACTGCAACAGGTTCGACCGGCGCGGCTTGCACGGGTTTGGAAGGCGCCGCGTGCAAAGGCGTGCTTTCCTCTGCGATTACGTTTTGCGCAGGCTCGGTAGCAATCGGCTCTTCGGGCTGTATCGGAGCGGTTTCTTCATGCCCCGTTATGGGCTGCGGCGCTTGCTGGGCTTCATGTATTTCACCGAGCATAGCGTCCGACGCACCCATGCTCGTCGCCTTTTCGGGCTCTTGCGCCACGGGTTCTTGCGCCGAAAGGATTTCCTTTAAAAGCGCATCGACGTCGTTTTCCGCGACAGGGGGCGTTTGTATAGTCGGTTCTAGCGCAACCGTTTCTTGTGCTGCAGGCTCTGTCTCCGAAAGGATTTCGTTTAGAAGCGCATCGGCATCGACGTCGTTTACGACGGTCGTCTCCACTGTGGAGTCTTGTACGACAGGTTCTTCCGCCGAAAGGATTTCGTTTAAAAGCGCGTCCACGTCGGCGTCATTCACGACGGGCGCTTGCCGCGTAGGTTCTTGCGCTGCGGGCTCCTCTGCCGAGAGAATCTCATTCAGTATCGCGTCGGCGTCGGCTTCGTCTACTATGGTCCTCTGCACGACGGATTCCTCTACTACGGGTTCCGTCGCCGAGAGGATTTCATTCAAAAGCGCATCGGCATCGGCATCGCTGACAATA
>JAIEBL010000021.1 GCA_029069015.1 Clostridiales bacterium | reverse complement strand
CTCCTAGTTCTAAAGCTCTCTATTCGGCGGCAGCGTCAGAGGTTTATAAGAGACAGAGAATTCTCTTTGTCTAAGTAGGCAAGCGGTTCACCGATGCTGAATCTGTCCGCGCCGACTTTTTCCTTAAGCATGACCACGACCTCTTTACCGTCGTAGGTATAGCTTTTGGTGGTATTGTTGTACGTAAGGGTTGCCGTACCGTCCATGGGAACGCCGACAAGCTCTTTGCCCGTCGTATCGGGGGCATACTGCACGAGGTCATGCGCGACCGCGTCGGTATCGCTTTCGCTTTTCTCGCCGCTCTTTTCAAGCTTGACCTGAACGGTTGCGGGGTACGTCGACGCCTGTACCGCTACCGCAAAGTAAAGGTACGAATGACTGCTAAGATCCCACGAAGCATAGTAGGCTTCCGCATTCGCCCCTGCGACGTAGTCGGAAGGTGCGGGCGTCGGATCGATTTCCATGTTGATCGGATCATAGCTAAGCGTTTTGACCAACGCGGGCGCAGTGCCTTGCGCCGTCAGTTTGTACTTCGCTGCGGCGGGCGGTGCAAAACGGATGATTGCATTGCTGTTATTATCGCTGATCGTAACTTCAAGCGTGCCGCCTGCCCCGTTGTAGGTGACGTACGACGTCGTAGGCACAACGATCGCCCTTTTTGCGGACGCCGCGCTTTCCGTAACGTTTTTGAAAGCAAAGTAGTAGGTCTGATCCTTTGCGAAAATCACCGTGCGCTGTGCCGTTTCTTTGTCTGTCGGTTCTCCCTTGAAGGTATCCGTGCAGTAGAGAGCCACGTTGTCGTTCTCCCACAGATTGTATTTTCCCGAGAATTGCGGCGTGAAAGAGAAGTATGCATATCCGTTCACAGGGATCGAAGCGACGCTCATTTCATAGACCGTCTTCCCTGCCGTTTCGGCCGCAAAAGAGTTCTTGCGCGAATCGTCCGACGCATAGAAAGCGTTCAACTGCTCCGTCGTCATGGGCGTAAGGTCGATCACGGAAATGGGGTAAATCTTTATGGAGATTTCGGTAATACTCTCCGAAAGATTGCTGCCGGTGTAGTAGCCGTCGGCGTCGCGTTCGTAGATGTAGCCCGCTTGCAAGCCTTCGATCTTAACGTGGTAGTCCCCTTTCTCCACTTCCTTTACCGCCGTGCCGTTTGCGTCCGGCGCAACGGGTTCGAGACAGTTGCCCGTCAGCGTGCATACGACGACGTCAAGCCCATCCGTCTGCGCGGTAAACGGCGTGCCGTCGGGATTGATAAGGTTGATCGTATACGAATTTTTAGGCGCAAGCGTCACCGTGAGCGACGTCTTTTGCGGCGTCAGCGTCAGGTCTGCGTCTGCGGGCAGTTCGTAGTGCTCGGGTAATTTCGAGAGCGCGATCGTGTAGGTGTCGGATGCGAGCGCGAACGAAACCTTGCCGTTTGCGTCCGTGTTTTTGTTCTCAAACGTCGCGCTTCCCTTCTTGACCGCTACTCTGACGCCGCTTGCCGCGGTGTTATCGTCCTTCAAGACCGTAACGGTATACGTGACCGCTCCGTCGTTTTTGTCCCCGCATGCCGCAAGTACGCCCGCACTGCAAGCAATGCAAAGCGCAAGAAGGATAGCGAAGATCGATCTCTTGCCGTGTTTTGCCATAGTAACCTCCTTAACAAATTAAGAATGTAGAATTAAGAATTATGAATTCCAAATTGCCTTACGGGTTCGTGCTGCTGTACTGGCGCTCGTACCAGCAGAAACGCAACCATTCGTTTTCGAACGCGGGTTCGACTTGGTTATCCAGCAGCATGTTGATACGCGTTTCGATCAGAAGCTGCAAGATCTGCACCATATCGTCGTTGACCTTTACAAGCCCGTCGCCGTATTGATGGTCGGGGTCTGCGATGTAGTCTTTGAAGATTTGGGTATAGTCCTTATACTTCTCGCCGCCCTGCGTCAAGTCAAGTGCCGGATAGTAGGTTGCCGCTATGCCGTCTTCCGTTTGCACCGTATAGTAGGCGATACGGTATCTGAAATCAAACGATTTGTAGCTAAGGTTCGAGTAGTCGAGCGGATCTCTCATATATTGATCGGAAAGCACCGATAAGGACACGTACGTCAGCGTGGTGGGTTCGGAAACGTCTAAGTAGATAAAGCTACCCAAAGTTCCGTCGGCGTTCTTAACGTGGTAGTAACCGTCCGGGTCTTTCTTATACTCGACTGCCCCTTTCAAAAACATCTCGCCCACAGGGTCACCGTTTTCATCGACGTTGTACGTAAACGCGTTGAGCGAGCAAGGCTCGAGTATGGAAGCCGTTGTGCCGACGTAGGTGACGTCGAAATCGTAGGTGCCCGATTCCGCCATTAAGAAGGCAAGTTCGAGGTAGTACTTCTTCCCCGCTTCCATGTAGCGGTGCACCACGAAGTTCTGGTTGTTGACCGCGCCGCGGTAGAACCGTTCGTCGCCGCAGTAAATGAGCGGGTGCTCCGCATCCGTATTGTCGTCGTACAGCCAGATCTGCGATTGATACTGCTGCTCGCCGCTCGGATCGACGGGAATGTACGACTCTATTTTATACACGCCACTCGTCACAGGCGTAAACGAGTAGATCGTCGTCGGGAAGGGCACCATAATGCGCGTCATTTCCGCCGTCGTTTGCGTTTCCGCCGCAACGGGGATCGCCGTCTTTTTGGTCAGCCCGATGATGGGATTGCCCACGGGGTCGCCGCTACCGTAGTGCGAATAGAAGTAGCATGCTTCCAGCCATTTGTTTGCATGGTATTTGTCGCCGTTCACCGACTTCATGAACGCTTCGAGCAGGTCGTGCAGCTCTTTGTCCACGGGCACGAAGCCGCTTATATCCGACGCCGTTGCCGTTCTCAGGTACTCTACAAACGTTTCGCGGTAGTCCTTTTTCGCGCCGCCGTTAATCGAGAACCTGAAATCGTATACGTATTCCTCGGTGTCCGGGTCTTGCGCGTAGACGTAGTCGCGGATCGAGTGCTTCGCATCCCAGTTGGTCACTTGCAGGAGATTGACGAACAGCATCGGCTTGGGGTCGTTGCCCGCATAGCTTGCGTTCTGGAGCGTCGCCGTATCGACGTGGTAGTAGGTGTCCGATTCGATACTCGCTTGCGCGTAGTAGGGATATTGCGTCGCACCCGCCGCGGGCTTGCCGTACGCCGCCGCGCGCACCATATCGGTCGATTCGGTAAGCTGGGACACTTGCGTAAAGCGTACGTTACGAAGGAACACATTGTCTTTTCCGACGTGAACGGTCTCGTCTTTGCGGTACATCATGGCAAGGTTATGTTCGCCAGCCGTCAGTTCGGCGTATACTTTGCAGGTCTTCCAACCCTGACTGTCGCCGGATATTTCACGCAGCGCCATGCCGTCCCAATAGATGTACAGAATATCTTTGGCTTGCGAAGAAGCAAAGTAATCGAACGTCAGCACACTGCCCGCAGGCATCTGCACCTTTGCGCGCAGAATACCCATGGAATTGTTTTTGCCCGTGTTGGACGCGTAGAGCACTTTTTCGTCGCCCTCCGATACGCCGTCCACTTTATCGAACAGGAAGGGCCAGGCATACTCGTTTTCCGTTTCGCCGTACCACTCTACGCTCGCGCCCGCAGGGAAGTTCGCGGTGTCGTTGACCGCCTCTGCCATCTTCTCGTAGTGATCGGCGGGAACGGTGAAGTCCGGTTTTGCGATTTCCGAGCCGATCGGCTCGCTCTTGTCTTCGCCGGGGGTGAACGTCTGCACGTAGTCGCTTGCAACGAACTTATCGATCATCAGTTTCCAGAGCTCGACGTCCATTACGCCGCCCTCTTCGATACGCGCGATCGCACCGTAGCGGTCCACAATGATCGTGGTCGGCCAGCCCGTAATGCCGAACTTAACGGCAAAATTGTTCCGATCCCGCATCATGGGGAACGTGTACCCTTTTTCCTCGCGGTAATTGCTCACCGCCTGATCGGTGTCGCCGCCGTTGTAATTGCTGACGGCAAGGATCTCGATGTCGTCGCCGTACTCTTGGTAGACCTGTTCCATCGCGGGCATTTCCTGCACGCAATAGGTGCATTTCGTACCCCAGTTGTTGATCACGACCGCCTTTTTGGTTTTAAGAAGCTCAGCGATCGTATACGCTTTGGGTTCGCCGCCGACGTTGTACGGCGTAACGAAGCTGTAATTGTGGATAATATCGCCGATGTAGTAGCGCGTGTTTGCCGCAGGGTCGCTCATGATAACGGCAGACTTACAAACGATCTCGCTCTCGCCCGCCGACGCGCCTACGGAAAGGTCCTGCGCCGTATAGCCGCTTTGCAGCGCGGTCGCGCGCATCGTGTAGCTTCCCGCCGTCAGCGCAAAGGGTATTACGCCGTATTCGTCCGTCTTTGCCGCCGCCACAACGTCGCTGTCGCCGTTAAAGACGACAACGGTCTGGTTCTTAAACAGTAAGCCGCCCTCGCTGTGCACCGTGACGCGATACGTTGCCGCCGTGCCGTCCACGAGGTTGACCTGCACGCTGCGGTCGTCGCCCGTCACTTTGAGAATTTCGTTGCATACGTTCCCGCTCGGAAGGGAGGAGAGCACCACGTAATAGTTGCCGTGCGCAATGGCGCATTCGGCTCTGCCGCTCTCATCTGTCATCGCACTGCCGGCGATCGTCACGCCGTCCGTCCACGCCACGGTCGCGCCCACTACGGGAAGACCCGTTTTGTCTACGATGCTCGCCGTGTATTCCTGCTGCTGCACTTCGAGCGCAAGAATAACGCGGGGCATCGAGTCCGTCACGCGCACTTGCGTGTAGGTGTAGCCTACGGGATACCCCGAAAGCCTCACCGAGTAAATGCCCGCGGGAAGGGTCGCCTTTGCCACGCCGTCCGCATTCGTCACCGCGCTGCCCGCCGTCTTGGAGTTCGATATCCACGACACCGTCACGCCCTCTACGGGGGTTTCTTCGTCAACGGAGAGTACGGTCACGCTGTACTCTACTTCTTTACCACCGTGGCACGCAACGCATACCGTGGGTATCAGTAGCGCCATCAAAATCGTCGCCAGCGTTATCCAGAATCGTTTTTTCATACGCTCTCCTATTAAAATGGCGCAGGAAGACAATCATTCCCCACGCCGCCATGATTATTTTGTTTATAATACCATATTTTCACTCTTTCTGTCAAGCGGTATATAATGTAAACTTGTTGGGCTATCTTCTCCGCAAAGGCAACGATTATAGTACAGGCAACAAAAAATGTAAGCCATGCAGAAACCGCATGGCTCTTTTAATTTATTTATGCTTCGCTGGATGCCTCACCGCGCCAAACGGCGCTTAACTCGGAATGACAGAGGGGCAAGCATTGACACCCCTAAAAGAATCAACCGTTTCGTCGGTTATTTTCCATCAGTCCGCTTGTTCCCCTTTGCAGACCTCGACGGTTGCCGTATAAATGCGTTGGATCAGAATACATTTAGCTTTGACAACGGGACGCTGTAAAAAGAAATAGTCCACCGCTTCCCAGATAAAGACCCACGCCGCGATCTCCACGATAGAGGTGATGTAGAGGTTTTCGGTAAAATGCGTGACGAGAATGAGCGCCGTGAGTGCAACGATACCGAGGAGCGTCATCACCACCGAGATCCAGGAAAGCCGCTTGATTTCCTTTTTCGTTTCTTTGTATTCGGCGCAGTAGTGGCTTTTGAGCGTTTGCTCGACCTCGCCTGCGTCGATTCCTTCCGCCGAATAAATACGGATCTTTATATCCTCTTTGATCGGCACGCCTTTCGCTTTGTCGAGCACGTAGTTGCTGAATTCGGGATTCAATTTATCGCCCGAATAACTGTACGCCGAATACAGCTGTTCTTTCCCGCCGATTTTCACGCCGATTACCGACGGGTCGCTCTGCCCCTCGCCGCCGTTCTCCCCCGCGCGCATGATCATTGCATCTGCTTCTCTCCGCTTCTTGTTCAAAAACATTTTTCCTCTCCTCTCTCTCCGTAAAATTTACGCCGCCGCGTCGGTTACGATGGCTTTGATCGTCTCCACCCAATTTTTGACGCCGCCGTCCGATTTGCCCGTGCGCAGAACCACGGTATCGTTTGCGGGCGAAACGTACAGCACCTGGTCGGACTTTCCCCAAGCAAATATATCGTAGCCGCCTTGCGCCGACGGCGTAGAGTACCACATATACCGATAGCCGATATTCTTCCCTTCCAAAAACGAACCCTTATACTCGTCGCTGTCGAGCGGAAATTCGCAAAGCGTCGATTGCGCCAGCCAGTTACTGCCGATGGCTTGCGCTCCATTCCAAAATCCGCCGTGCAAGACCATG
>JAIEBL010000209.1 GCA_029069015.1 Clostridiales bacterium | reverse complement strand
CGTTTAGCTACGACTTGCAATCCTACCTCGTGCTGATGCCGCTCATCGTCGTCGCGGGTAACGGATTGAGCGGCGCGTTCTACGTTATGCGCCGATTGGTTTGGGGCGAGGGCGTCGGCGTCGGCGGACACTTCTTCCGCGGCATCAAAAAGAATATTTTGCCCTTCTTGTGGTCGTCGCTTATTATGGGAATTTCGCTGTTTATCGTTTTGGCGAATATCGGCATTTATAACCACATGAGGAACATACACGTGGCTTGGCGCGTATTGGGTATCGTCGTGAGCATCATTCAGTTCTATTTTATCGTGAGCATGATGCTGTTTATCACGACGCAAGCCGTGACCTATAAGCTCAAAACGTGGGCGCTCATCAAAAACAGCTTTCTGTTCTCCATTGCGTTGTTGCCGCAGAATCTGATCATTCTGCTGCTTAGCGCGATTCCCGTACTGTTACTGGTGCTCTTGCCCACCATGATACGCATGTTCATTGTCGGCCTTTTCATCTTCATGGGCTTTTCGTATATCATGCTGGTTTGGACGGTATACGCGCATTGGGCGTATGACCGCTTTATCAACGACCGCGTTGAGGGCGCCGTCAAAAACCGTAATATGTACGTGAAATCGGAGCAGGACGCGAAGGCGCAGCAAGAACGCGACCGCAAGAACAAGAACATTCGGTTCAACAATCCCAAAAAGCGCCCCAAGAAAATCACGAGTATCGACGAGGGCGAAACGTTTACGCCGCTACCCACGAGCTTTTCCCGTGCTGATCTATTGAGACTGCAAGAGGAGAAAGAGCAGGTCAAGCGCAGTATCGACGCCGAATACGAGGATACAGACGAGCCGGATAGCGAGGACGGCGGCATAGACGAAGATACGCAGAATGCGGAAGCGGCGGTAGAGAGCGCAAGCCTTACGGAAAACGAGCAAACGGAAAACGCGGCGGCGGAAGCGGAAGAGCCGACGACGGGCGAGAGCAGCGAGGAATAGGCATGTATACGGCGCTCGGCGAAATCTACGACCTTTTCAAAGAGGACGACGACGAAAAGCGCGCGGCGTACCTGTCGGGTTTTCTGCCGAAAGGCGAGGGCGTGGATATCGGTTGCGGCACGGGCGGACTGACGCACGCGCTGTACAAACGGGGCTTGGGCGTATACGGCGTGGACGCAAGCGAGGTCATGCTGCGCCGTGCCGTGGAAAAGGCGGGGGCGAGCGTGCGGTTCGTTCTTGGGGACGCCGAGTCCTTTCCGTACGCGCATACGCTCGATTTTGCCGTAGCGAGCAACGACGTTTTCAACTACGTCGGAAGCCCGCTGGCGGCGTTTCGGCACGTGTACGGCGCGCTCAAAAAGGGCGGGGTATTCGTCTTCGACATTTCGAGCGCGTACAAGCTTTGCAAGGTTCTTGCGGGCAATACGTTTTCCGAAACCAAAGAGGGAATAACGTATATTTGGCAAAACTTCCGCGAGGGGAACAAGCTGTTTATCGATTTTACGGTATTTTCCCCGCAAGGCGAAACATATATAAAAACGAGCGAGACGCAAGTGCAGTACGTGCGCACGCAGGCGTATTTCACAAAGGCGTTGCAAAAAACGGGTTTTGCTCGCGTGGAAACTTACGCATACTATACGAAGGCGAACGTGACGAAAAAAACGGAACGGATCCTTTTCGTGGCGCAGAAATCGGAGTAAAGACAAATTGGGAAAAATCGTTAATTTCAAACCGAATATCGACTATTACTATTCGCGCGGCTTGAACCGATTCGACAACGAAAACTACGTGGAAGCCATCAAGTGCTACCGCGAAGCGTACCGTATCGCCGAGGGTACCGATGCGGAATTTTTGCCCATTCTCGACGAAGAACTGGCGTGCTGTTACCGCGCGCTCAATCTCGTTCCCGAAGCGCAGCTCATGTACTATAAGGCGATCACGTGCACCAACGACGACGTGGTGTTCGACGGCGTCATGGGGCTTGTAGAGCTGTTCGGCGCGGCGGGCAACGACGATGCGTTGCGCTACTATATGGACGTTGCGGCAAAGCGCGGCTATAACCACGAGTTCGACTATATCGACGCGGCGCGGGCGTATACGTCCCGCCACGAGTACCGCGCCGAGCCCTTGCCCGACGAGCGTATGCTCGAACTCGGGAAACGACTTTTGGATGCGGGACAATACCCGTTTGCCCGCGAGATTTTGGAGGGCGTACCCAAAGACAGCGCGTCCCGCGGCGAGGCGTGCGCCAAACTTGCGGTGCTCTACAACGTGTTCGGCGACTACAACCGCGCGCTCGATGCGGCAGACGAGGCGGTGGAAAAGAACGGCTATTCGATCGAAACGGCGGTAAGTATGCTGATTGCCTATTATAAGGGAGGGTATACGAAAGACTATGAGGAATGCCTTGCCGATCTTTACGCGCAGGACGTGCGGAACGTAAACGACCTTTGCCAGATCGTGCGGGCGTTCGGGATCACGGAAAACGCGGAAGGCGTCGTCAAATTCGGCAGAAAGCTGTTTGCCCTCTCGCCCATGCGGACGCCCTCGCTCTGCTACGCATTGGCGCTGAGTAACAGCGGGCAATTACGCGAAGCACGCAAGGTTTTGGTGGATCTGCAAGCGTTGTATCCGTACGACGCCATCGTAAAAGCGTTTGCCGTGCTCGTTTCGCAAGCCACGGAAAAAACCGATTTTTCGCTTTCCTGCGATTTGCCCCCGGCGGTTGCCAAAGAGCTCTTGCAAGGGCTCAACGACGTGCTTGACGACGCGGGCGGAGACAAAGTCCGTTTGAAGAAAGCGCTCCGCGACCCCGCGCTCTATATGAGCGTACTCATGATTTTTCAGGCGGGGAGCGAAAACAGCAAGCGCATCATTGCCGAGGCGGTGGCGGATATCCCGTACTTCGAAACGTATATCCGGAACTGCTTAATGGACCCGTCGTATCCCGACACCGACAAACGGCTGTTGCTGCCCGTGGCGCTTCGCCGTTTTAAACACCGCCCCGTATGGCTTACGTGTCGCGACGTTTGCCGCGACCTCTACGGCAGAGCGCCGCAAAACTGCAAAAAGCGTTGGGGCGAGGCGTACTATACGGCGTACAGCACGGTGGCGCTTTTCGGTTGCGCGGACTTCGAAGACGAATTCGACGCGGCGTTTGCGTCCCTCTACGGGGCTTTGCAGACCGAAAACGATCTCGACGTGCCTGCGCTTTCGGCGCTCATTGCGCACCGTATGCGGCGCATTCCCGCGCTTGAGAGCGACGAGTGCTGCATCGAGCTTTTCGGCGCGGACAGCAAAAAATATTTTGCCTACAAAGAAAAATCAAGAAAAACAAAGGCAGGTAACCGGCATGTTTGATTTCGATAAAAATTTCGAAGCGTTTGCGCTTTCGTGGTACGAGGCACACAAGGATAAAATCGAAGACGAAGAAGCCTTCGAGCAACAAATGCCCGCACTCTACGAGCAGTGGTTGAATACGCCCGTCAAAGAAATCGGCGGAGTAACGCCGCAAAGCTATTTTGCAAAAGAAACGCCCGATTCACTCGTTGAAAAAATGGCGGCGTGTGCCGAAAGCAGCGAGCCGCCCTCTGTCTTACTGGATGCGATTGCGGAGTGCGAAGCGTGCGCGCAGCCGCTTGCCGCTCTCGTTGCGTCTTCTTCGTGCGACCATGCGCGGCTGATTGCGTCCAACCTGCTGACGGAAATGGGCGCGGCTCAACCGCTCGACGCGTATGTGAAACTACTGACAGACACAAAGGCGGACGAAGGACTCGTCGAGCGTGCGGTGGAAGTGCTCTGCGATTACGCCGGGGACGTGCGCGAAAAGCTCTACGCGGTTTTGCCTTCGTGCAGCCTCACGCAAAAAGGCATGGTTGCCGAAATTCTGGTGAACGCCGCGCACGATGACCGCACCTACAAATTGCTCGAAGAACTGTTTGCGGCGGGCGATAACGTGCCGTACTACGCGGGGCTTATTGGCAAGTACGGCGACGAACGCGCGTCGGGGATGCTGTACCGCGCGCTCGATACGTGCGACTACGCCGAGTATTTGGAAATCAAAAACGCCATCGAACGAATGGGCGGCGTCGTGGACGTCGACCGCGACTTTTCCGAAGACCCCACGTTTTTGGCAGTCAAAAATCTTCGTTGAGAGAGAAGAGAAAAGGACTTACTATCCGAGGATTGAAAGAAATGAGGAAAATGATAACGTTGGAAATGGTGCGCGCCAATAGCGAGTTCCGTCGGCTGATCGACGCCGCGAACCGCAATTTGGAAACGATGGGGTATACGGAGCACGGCCTAAGGCACGTGGGCTACGTATCGAAAACCACGGCGAACATTCTGTCCGAGCTCGGCTACGATGCGCGTATCGTGGAACTCGGCGCAATCGCGGGCTGGGTGCACGACATCGGCAACGCCATCAACCGTAAGCACCACGGCTTAACGGGCGCGACCATTGCGTACAGCGCGTTCAGCCGCATGCACATGGATGTAGACGAGATCGCAACGATCATCGGCGCGATCGGCAACCACGAGGAAGAGACGGGCAAACCCGTCAGCCCCGTATCGGCGGCGCTCATCATTGCGGATAAGTCGGACGCACATCGCAGCCGCGTACGGAAAGACCGCTTCGATTTATCGGATATTCACGACCGCGTGAACATGGCGATAAAGAAGAACGTGCTTGTGGTCGACCGCGAAAAACATAAAATCCGATTGATGATCTTCATGAACGAAACGTCGTCCACCATGGAATATCTGCAAATCTATCTGTCGAGAATCGTGCTTTGCGAACAAGCCGCAGCGTATCTCGATTGCGTGTTCGAGCTTGTCATCAACGGCGCGGTCATCAACCGTCAAAAGCCCGTTGCGGCAAATAAGCCGTTGGAAGCGGGCGAGCGCGAAGTAAGCGAAGAAATCAAAGAATTACGGGAATAAGAAAAGCCGCGCGCCGCGCGGTTTTTTTGTAAGGATTATGCCGTTGGAGACGAGAGGAAGAGGGGAAAGAGAGGGCGGAAAGGGAAACGAGAGGATGGCTATGATTATGAAAGTATGGTCTGTTGTGCTCCTCTGTCATTCCGAGGGAAACGGAGCGTAGCGGAGAGACGAGGAATCCAGCGAAGCGTAGTAAACTAAAAAACGTAGCCAAGTAATAAACGCATTGCTTGTTTTTGTAATGCTGATTGTACTATAACCGTTTCCTTTGAGGGCAAGACAAGAAAGACTACGCTCGCTCTGCTCGCTAGATCCCTCGTCGCTCCGCTTCCCTCGGGATAACGGAGAGGTGGGGATAGTCGTCCATGGGTTATTGAATCAACCGTCTTCGCGCTTCTGTCACCTCGACCGAAGCGAAGCGGAGTGGAGAGGTCTCTCTCTTCATTTCCTCTGTCGGCACTTGCGTTGTGCTCTTGCCGAACTTGAAGTCGTCCGCCATTGTAGCGGGTAGCGTTTTGTCCTTCTTTAATTCGCCGCCCTCTACGGCATTTACCTTGAACGAGAACCATACACCGTTTGTTTCGGATACGCTGTTGTAGGTGTAGGTATCGCTGACACGCACGTAGAACTGTTTTTCACCCGTCCAGTAGCGTGTAGCGCGTATCGTCATACTGCGACGGTCGGCTGCAAACGAGTAGGCGAGCCATGAGTTGGTAGGGGCGTCTGCCTTTTGTGTTGCACCCGTGCTTGACGTGATCACCGACGTGTCGTTCGTCATGAAAATGCCTTTGTATGCGGCAGTATTCGTGCTCGTAATGGTTTCGTTTTCGGGGTCTGAACCGAGCAGGCAGTTTGCCGTACCGCTCGCACCCGCGAACGTAATGGTCGTATCTGCATGGCGGTTGATCGTGAAAGTGGGGACGCTGCTTTGCTTGGGTGCATAGTTGAGCATGGTGATCTTTGCCGCACCGTCGCCGCTCCTGCCACCTTGCGTATTGGTGACTTTGGTGACTTTACTCGTATTGAAATAGTTGCTGCCGCCACCGCCGCCGAGACCGTAGTCT
>JAIEBL010000208.1:1272-7227 GCA_029069015.1 Clostridiales bacterium | reverse complement strand
CCCGAAAGTAGCTTCGACCCGACCTTTGGGGATATAGCTCAGTTGGTAGAGCGTTTGAATGGCATTCAAAAGGTCAGGGGTTCGATTCCCCTTATCTCCACCAAAAATATCCGTGCCCTTATGGGCGCGGATATTTTTGAATGTAGAGTAGGGGAATTAAACATCGTGAGTTGGTATGAACGCGTTGCATGCCGCACCAAGAACACGCAAACGGAGGCAGCGCATATTTTGGTGTGGGATCGCAATGGCGACGACCATTGGCAAAACACGCGGGCGAGAATTGCGACTATACGACAACGCCCGAACCGCATCAGAATGTAACGCGCAATATGAAACTGCGGGTCAAACAGTTGACAAACTTGCCGATTTAGTGGAAAATATACTTGCGTTTCATGTATGGAAAAAGTTTCGACATTTGTGCTTATCGACGTATTGAATAACTAAGGGAAGCATAAGGAATATATGCGTAAATACTATCTGGCAATAGACATAGGCGCGTCGAGCGGGCGGCATATAATAGGTTGGCTTGAAAACGGCGAGATAAAGACGGATGAAGTCTACCGTTTTCCCAACGGCGCGAAGTCGGAGAACGGACACCTCGTCTGGGACGTTGACGCGCTTTTCGGGAGCGTGAAATCGGGAATAAAAGCCGCGTTTGAAAAGTATCCGAAAATTCAATCGCTTGCCATCGACACTTGGGGTGTGGATTACGTACTTCTTAGCGGTGACACGCCCGTTTTACCTTGCTACGCCTATCGGGACAGCCGCACGGAAGCGGTTATAGATAAAGTGCATGGGGTCGTGCCCTTTGAAGAACTCTATGCACACACGGGCATACAGTTTCAGCCGTTCAATACGGTGTACCAATTGTATGACGATTTGAAAAGCGGCAGGCTCAGCGGCGCGACGGACTTTTTGATGATCCCTCAGTTTTTAAGCTATTTACTGACGGGCGCTAAAATGCACGAATACACCGACGCCACGACGACGGGGCTCGTGAATGCTAAGACGGGCGAATACGATAAAGAAATCATATCGAAACTCGGCTTACCTGGAACACTGTTCTGCGACTTGCATGTACCGGGCACGCCGGTGGGCAAACTCAAACCCGAAATCGCAAAAGAGGTAGGCGGGCAGACGGAAGTCGTGCTCTGCGCGTCGCACGATACGGCAAGCGCGGTGGAAGGCATCTCCATGCAAGAGAACAGCCCCTACATTTCCTCGGGCACGTGGTCGCTACTGGGAATGAAAGTCCCCGTAGCGATTACGGACGAAAACAGCCGCAAAGCCAATTACAGCAACGAGGGTGGCGTGGGGTGTATCCGCTACCAAAAGAACATTATGGGCATGTGGGTCGTTAACCGTCTGCGCGACGAGTTATGCCCCAACAAGCCCTTCCCGCAAATTGTGGAAGAAGCGCGGCAAAGTACGTACGGCGAATACGTGGACGTAAATAACAATGCATTTCTTGCGCCGCAGAGCATGAAAGAAGCGTTTGACGGTGCGGTAAAGACAAAGCCGCAGAGCGAAGCCGATTACTTCCGCTGTGCATTTATAAGCCTTGCAGAGAGCTATAAAGCCGCATTGAACGAATTGCGTATAAACAGCGGCAAAGACTTTAATACGCTGTATATCGTGGGTGGCGGGGCGAAGAACACGTTTTTAAACGAGCTTGCTGAACAGATTTGCAAGATAAACGTCAAAGCACTGCCTATCGAGGCGACGGCGATAGGTAACTTAAAAATTCAAATCAAGAGAGGGTAATATGTACGACAAAGCGAAGAGAGTTTACGCGCAGTACGGTGTAGATACCGAAGCTGCCCTGAAAAAGCTCAGAGAAATTCCCGTGTCGGTGCACTGCTGGCAGGGCGACGACGTGGTCGGGCTTGACGGCGGCGGCGCGCTTAGCGGCGGCATTCAGACCACGGGCAACTACCCGGGCAGAGCGCGGAACTTCGAGGAACTTACTGCGGATATTAAAAAAGCGTTCTCGCTGATGCCCGGCAAAAAGCGGCTGAACCTGCACGCAAGCTATGCGGTAGGCGCAACCGTAGACCGCGATCAGTACGAGCCCAAGTACTTTTCCCCTTGGGTGAAGTTCGCCAAAGAAAACAGCATAGCGGGGATAGACTTTAACCCGACCATGTTCTCGCATAAGAACGTCAAAGATGGATTGACGCTATCTTCGCCCGACGAGAACATAAGAAAGTTTTGGGTGGATCATTGTAAAGCGTGTTTGAAGATCGCCGAATACTTTGCGACCGAAATGGGCAGTCCTTGCCTTGTCAATATCTGGATACCCGACGGCTTCAAGGATATACCCGCAGATAGATTGACGCCACGCTTGCGCTTAAAGAAGAGTCTCGACGAAATACTCTCCGTAAAGTATGATAAGAGCAAAGTAACGCTCGCGGTGGAAAGCAAGGAGTTCGGCATCGGCGTGGAAAGCTACACCGTGGGCAGCAACGAGTTCTACCAGAACTACGCGGCGAAGAACGATATTTGCTGTTTACTCGATAACGGGCATTACCACCCGCTCGAATACGTTTCGGATAAAATTCCCGCACTGCTTGCCTTCTACGATAAAGTTGCGTTGCACGTGACGCGAGGCGTGCGTTGGGACAGTGACCACGTGGTGCTGTTCGAAGACGAACTCAAAGAGATCGCAAAAGAGATTGTCCGAAACGACGCCACCCAAAAGGTGCTGATCGGGCTTGATTATTTCGATGCGAGTATAAACCGTCTTGCCGCGTGGGTGACGGGACAGCGTGCCATGCAGAAGGCGCTTTTGTACGCCCTGCTTCTGCCGCACGATAAGATGAAAACATTGCAGGACGCCGCACAGTTTACCGAACTTATGGTACTTGGCGAGGAAGTGAAAGACTTGCCCGCAGGTGCGGTCTGGAAAGAGTATTTAAAGCGCGAAAATTTGACGGAAAGCTATTTGCCGGAAATAAAAGCGTATGAAAATGAAATAGTAAAGGAGCGTAAATAAATGGGCATAATGGACGAAATTAAAAAAGCGGGCAAGGGAATATCCCGTGCGCTTAAAGACATTACTTCCGCACCCTTCGTGCAGGAAATGTGCAAGACGACCGCAAACATGTACCGCCTCGGCTGGGACGAGCGAAACGGCGGCAACATCAGCTATATGCTCGACGAAAAGGAAGTGGGCGAGTACCTCGATCTGAAAAAGGTCATCCGCACGATTCCCTTTATGGGCGTAAATGCGGCGGATTTTGACGCAAAGCCGCTTGCGGGCAAATTGTTTATCGTGACGGGCACGGGAAAGTATTTCAAGAACGTGCAAGACGACCCCGAAGCGAACCTTGGTATCGTCCGTATCGCACAGGACGGCAAGAGCGCGGAGCTCCTTTGGGGGTATAAGGACGGCGGGCGGACTACGAGCGAGTTTCCCGCGCATATGATGAGCCATATGGCGCGCCTGAAAGTCGACCCTGAAAACCGCGTGGTTATGCATTGTCACCCCACGTACACACTCGCGATGAACTATGTGCACGAGCTCGACGAAAAGAAGTTCACGCATACGCTTTGGGAAATGTGCACGGAATGTATCGTCGTGTTCCCCGACGGAATCGGTATTTTACCGTGGATGCTCTGCGGCACGAATGAAATTGGCGTCGCCACAGCGAAGAAGATGGAAGAGTTCCGCCTTGTGGTTTGGGCAATGCACGGCATTTACGGTGCGGGCAAGGATATGGACGAAACGTTCGGACTCATCGAAACGGTGGAAAAGGCGGCGCAAATCTATATGCTGACCGCGCACCTGCCCAGAAAGAACACCATAACCGACGAAGGTATGGTACAGCTTGCCGAACTCTTTAAAGTAAACTACCGCAAAGATTTCTTGAATCTGAAATAAGGTTTGAGTTATTCACTTTTTGACGGTGGTCAGTTCATCAAAAATATCCGTGCTCTTATGGGTGCGGATATTTTTATACAAAAGAGGAAATTTGCAAGCCGATTGGTTATTGCAGTTGCAAATATTGTATAAATACGCTATAATGTTTATGAATTTTGAAAATCAAGATTTCGGGAGGGTGCGTTAGTATGGCAATGTGGAATCCGTGGAGAGGATGTAAAAAATGCAGTGAGGGATGCTTACATTGCTATATTCATAAAGGCGATGCAAAAAGAAATATCGATACCAATGAAATCGTAAAGACAAAAGATTTTGAAAAGCCGACAGAGAAATTAAAAGACGGCAATTACAAAATGAAATCCGGAATCGTCTATTTATGTTTTTCTACGGATTTTTTGATTGAAGAAGCAGATGCGTGGAGACCCGAATGTTGGGACATGATCAAAGAAAGACAAGACTGTACGTTTCTGTTCCTTACCAAACGTATAAATAGATTTATGCAATGTATTCCGAATGACTGGCATAACGGTTATGATAACGTCGTCGTATGCTGTACGATCGAAAATCAAAAAAATGCCGTTCACAAATTGTCCATATTTAAAGATTTACCGATCAAACACAAATGCATAACGGCACAGCCGTTATTAGAGAGGATCGATATCGAAAAGTATCTTGACGATATCGAATTGGTCGTAGTGGGCGGGGAATCCGATATAAATGCCAGAGTTTTTGATTATGACTGGGCATTGGATATCCGAGAACAATGCATACGAAAAAACGTGAGCTTTGAATTCAGACAATGCGGAACGTATACGTTAAAAGACGGAAAGCAATATAAAATACAAGCCAAAGACTTGTGTCAACAAGCGAAACTTGCAAATATTGATTACAGAAGCAATCACTGAATTTCGATTGTACGTAAGAACTTGTTTTGCTTTTCAGCACTTGCATATTTTTCGTATGTACGCTATAATTGTTTACAGGAAGTCTGTATTCGGGCGGGGAAAGGAAATGAAAAAAGTTAAGATAACCGTTATGAAAACGGCGTGTTATACGGACTTGATCGAAAAGTACGAAAATCCCATATCGCACGCCTGCGATATGAAAGAGGGGCAAGTGTTCGTCACGAACGGCTGGGAAAAGCCGAAAGAGTTTTGCGACAGCGCATGGGACAGCATATCCGCTTTCGTCATGACGCTTGCGCACGGCGGTGAGAATTTTTACGACGGTTGGATGAAGAATAAAAAGTCCGCGATGATTTCCTGTAACGACGGGTTCCGTCCCGTAAGTTTTTTACTCGAAGCGACGGAGACGGATGCAGAATAATAAATTTCGATGAAGGGGTAAAAGGAATGAAAGTATTACTGTTTAACGGAAGTCCGAGAGCAAACGGGTGCACGTTTACCGCGCTCAGCGAGATTGCGGGCGTGCTGGGGGCGCAAGGCATTGAAACGGAGCTGTTGCAAATCGGCAACAAGCCTGTGCAGGATTGTATCGGTTGCGGTGGTTGCGCGGGTAAAGGCAAGTGCGTGTTTGCGGACGATTGCGTCAACGAGTGGATCGAAAAAGCGAAGGCGGCGGACGGGTTCGTATTCGGGACGCCCGTGTATTACGCGCACCCGTCGGGGCGAATCCTTTCGACAATGGATAGGATGTTTTATGCAGGGGGTGCAAACTTTGCGCATAAGCCCGCGGCCGTGATCGCGTCGGCGCGCCGAGCGGGGACGACAGCAACGCTCGACGCCATTTCCAAACATCTGAGCATATCACAAATGCCCGTCATATCGTCCAGCTACTGGAACATGGTGCACGGCAATTCTCCCGAAGAGGTCAGGAAAGACGCGGAGGGCATGGAAACCATGCGCAACCTCGGCTTGAATCTGGCGTGGATCGTAAAGAGTATCGAAGCGGGCAAGCAAGCGGGCGTTCCCGCACCGCAGACGAAAAAGACGGAATGGACGAATTTTATCCGCTGAAAAGGAAGTAGAAAAATATGAACGAGAAATTGAAATTGGAAAAAGGTTGGGACAAAGTTTTTCCCAAAAGCGAAAAGGTCACCCACGAGAAAGTGC
>JAIEBL010000208.1:0-1262 GCA_029069015.1 Clostridiales bacterium | reverse complement strand
CCGTTACGGTATTACGCTTGCCGCCGATCTTTATATTCCCAAAAACGCGAGCGGCAAGCTTCCCGCGATCGCGGTTTGCGGACCGTTCGGCGCGGTCAAAGAACAGTCTTCGGGATTGTACGCGCAAACAATGGCGGAGCATGGCTTTCTGACGATCGCGTTCGATCCGTCGTTTACGGGCGAGAGCGGCGGCGAGCCGCGCTACGTGGCGTCTCCCGATATCAACACCGAAGACTTCTGCGCGGCAGTCGATTACCTTTCTTGCCGCAAGGACGTCGATCCCGAACAAATCGGCATTATCGGTATTTGCGGTTGGGGCGGTATGGCGCTCAACGCCGCTGCGATCGATACGCGTATCAAAGCGACGGTCGCGTCCACGATGTACGATATGACGCGCGTCAACGCCAGGGGCTACTTTGACGAAGCAGACAGCGAACAGGCACGCTACGAAACGAAGCACGCTTTAAACGCGCAGCGCATCCGCGATTACAAAAACGGCAGCTACGAATTGGGCGGCGGGGTGGTCGATCCGCTTCCCGCCGACGCACCTTTCTTCGTAAAGGACTATTACGACTATTATAAGACCGCGCGCGGCTATCATAAGCGCTCCTTAAATTCCAACGGCGGTTGGAACAAGACCTCGGCGCTGTCCTTTATCAATATGCCCATCCTCGCGTACAGCAACGAAATCAGAAGCGCGGTCCTCATTGTCCACGGTGAAAAGGCGCACTCTTGCTATTTCAGCAAAGATGCCTTTAAAAACCTGAAAGGGGACAACAAGCAACTTCTGCTCATCGGAGGCGCCGTCCACACCGATTTATACGACAGAACGGACATCATTCCTTTCGACACCCTTTGCGACTTCTTTCATAAGGCATTTAATTAAAAATAATGCGGAGTAATCGTGGCAGAACTGCCAAACAATAGAAGATTATCAAAAGGGGAGCCCATTATGTTGGAATTTCGCGGAGACGTTTCAAACGAGTGTAAAAGGTACTTGCTGAAACAGAATGCTTTATTTGCTTTTTTAGCTACGCTCATTCCCGTCACATTTTTAAGCGTTTGTTTCATTATAGTGTATGTGGTGATGGATATATTCGCACTTTGGATGCTTTTGTTGTGTGAGGCAGTTTTGTTGCTTGCGTTGGTCTTAGCCTTTTTGTCTCCCTATTTGTATAAAAATAAAGCGTTTGCCAATATGCTTCCAAAAGTTATACGTATTAGCGAAGAAGGCAATATGACGCTGAATTTGAAAATTATTC
>JAIEBL010000207.1 GCA_029069015.1 Clostridiales bacterium | reverse complement strand
GATCATGGGAGGAATCTAACATGAGCCACACGGTTATTCATAAGGGCGAAAATTGCAATTTCGTTCCCATGCTGCCCCCTATACGGAACGTGAACACCACACCGAATAACGGACAAACCGTTTTCTTCGATAAGCCCGTCCATATCGTTGCCGCCGACGCGGTCGTAGGCAAAAAAGAAGCGGAAGGACCGCTCGGAAACTGTTTTCGTCGCTCGAAAGAAGACATTAAAATGGGTGAAAAGAGCTTTGAACGCGCGGAAATACTCATGCTGGACGAAGCTATCCGCGCCACTTTTACGAAAGCACGCCCCGTCGTGGGCGACGCCCAGTTACTGATTTCGGGCGATCTGTTGAATCAGATGACGACTTCCAGTTACGTTGCACGCAATTTGAACATGCCGTATCTCGGCGTATATTCGGCGTGTTCTACCTATACCGAATCGATCAGCTTAGCTTCCACGTTCATCAGCGGCGGATTCTTCGATACGGTGGCGTGCGCCACGGTCAGCCACTTCGCCACGGCGGAACGGCAATTCCGTTATCCGCTCGAATACGGTTGCCAGCGCCCGCCGTACGCGCAGTGGACGGTCACGGCAGCCGGCGCTTGCGTGCTCTCTTCCAAAGGAAACGGCCCGCTCGTAAAGTCCGCAACGCTCGGAAAGGTAATGGACTTCGGGCAAAATGACCTTTCCAACATGGGCGCCGCCATGGCGCCCGCTGCAATGTCCACTCTGGAAGCACTGTTCAAAGAAACGGGAACGGATGAAAGCGATTTCGATTTGATCATCACGGGCGATCTCGGCAAGCTCGGTTCGGATATTCTGCGCGACCTTATGCGCGAAAAAGGGCATGAGCTCGGAAAAACGTATAAAGATTGCGGTTGCTTGATATACAGTGTGAATCAAAACTGCTATCAGGGTGGTAGCGGCGCAGGGTGTAGCGCGTCCGTTTTCAACAACTTCGTGCTGCCGCGCATGTTAAACGGCGAATATAAACGCGTGGCGTATCTTGCAACGGGTGCGCTCATGAGCACGCAAAGTTGCTATCAGGGTGAAACGATTCCGTGCGTAAGTCACGGCATCATCATAGAGGGGGAATAACGATGGCGGTTTGGAATATGATTTTTACCTATGCAAAAGTGTTTGCGGTGGGAGGCTTGGTGTGCGCGTTGGCGCAACTGCTCATCATCAAAACGAAACTGACGCCCGCACGCATTTTGGTCATCTTTTTATTACTCGGCATTCTTTTGGAAAGCATCGGCATTTATAAACCGATAAACGAATTCGCCCAAGCGGGAATCAGCGTACCGATTATAGGATTCGGCGCATCGCTTGCGCGCGGCTCGATTGAAATGGCACGGCAAATCGGTTTCGTGGGCGCGTTTGCGGGCGGACTTGTACGCACCGCGTTCGGCGTAGGGGTAGCTATCGTTGCAAGCTATGCCGTCACGCTGATCTTTTCACCACGCTCCAAGTAAAATACGGAAAAAACAAGCGCGATCATGCATATATAATGGTATGAAAGCGTGCGGCAAGTCAAAAAGACGGGGATGGCGAATTTTCGGATTCGTTATCCTTTTGCTATTTGTCGGAATCATACTGTTTTACCATCTGTATATTCAACCCGTCATTCGCACGGTTTCAAAAGAAGAAATCAAGGATTCTACGGTGCACGCCGTTAACACGGCCGTTACCGGCGTCATGAGTTCCACCACGGCATTTACCGATCTTACCGAAATCGTAAAAGACAGTGAGGGGAATATTGTTCTGATACGCGCCAACACGGCATCCATCAACCTTTTGGCGCGCATGGTGACGGAACACGCACAACAAAATTTGAGCACCATGGCGGATAAGGGCATTTCCATTCCGATCGGCTCACTTACAGGCATAGCCTTTCTGGCGGGGCGTGGACCGTATCTGAAAATGAAAGCGGTAACGGTAGGCACGGTAGACACGTCTTTTTCCTCGCAATTTTTACATGCGGGCATCAACCAAACGCTACATAAAATTTTTATCAACGTAACGGCGTCGATAAGCATCATAATCCCCGGGGCAAGCAACAAAGTGACGAGTACCGTGCAAGTCATGGTGAGCGAGTCCATTCTCATCGGAAAAGTACCCGACGTCTACTTCAACAGCAGTGTTGCCGATGCGCTCTATAACCTAGTGCCATAAAAAAAGAATACGCCTTATATAGTACTTATTGCTTTTTCGGCGCGCATATTTTGCGGTTTTACCTTTTATTTTACCATGCAAAATAAATTGACTTTTTGCTTCGCTTATGCTACTATATGGTAAATACGAAGACTGCGGTTAAAGATAAGCGCCACACGAAAGAGAGCGTTCCACGGCTGAAAGAACGCACGGCGCAGAGGATATTCCCCGCACGAGTACGTTTGCCCAAACCGAACACGGAAAGTAAGCAAACGCGGTGGTTCCGTCACAACCGAAACGTGAGGTTTGGTTAAACACCAAACGAACAAGGTGGTACCGCGTAATTTTTCTACGCCCTTGGCATATCCGGGGGCGTATTTTTATTGGAGGCAGTATGAAAGAAAAAGTGAAAGCGTTAACCGATCAAGCTTTACGCGAAATAGGCGAGAGCAAAACACAATCCGCACTCAACGATATCCGCGTGCGCGTGCTCGGAAAAAGCGGCGAGCTTACGGCGTTACTTCGGAACATGAAAGACCTTTCTCCCGAGGAACGTCCCGAAGCGGGCAAAATCGTAAACGAAGCACGCGAAAAATTGGAAGAAGCAATCGCTGCGCGCCTTAAAACGCTTGACGAAGAAACGCTCAACAAGCGACTGAAAGAAGAAAGAATAGATATTACAATCGATGAAAAAACACCGCAAATGGGTGGGTATCATCCGCTGACGATTGTGCGTAACAAAATCGTGGACTTCTTTACGTCGCTCGGTTGTATCATAGCCGACAGTCCCGAAATCGAAACGGACTACTATAACTTCGAAGCGCTGAATATTCCCGCCGATCATCCCGCACGCGAAATGCAAGATACGTTCTTTGTCACCGACAATATTCTTTTGCGTTCGCAAACCTCGGCTGGGCAGATCCGCACGATGGAAAAAATCAAGCCGCCCCTTAAAATGCTCTCGCCCGGACGAGTATTCCGAGCAGACGAAGTGGACGCAACCCATTCGCCCGTCTTTCACCAAATTGAAGGACTCGTTGTGGATAAAGGTATTACGCTTTGCGACTTAAAGGGCACTTTGGACCTATTCGCCAAACAGTTTTTCGGCGCACAAACCAAAACACGCTTCCGTCCGTCGTACTTTCCGTTTACGGAACCGAGCGTGGAAGTCGACGCTTCCTGTGCGCGGTGCGGCGGCACGGGTTGCAACGTATGCAAAGGCACGGGCTGGATCGAGATTTTGGGCGCGGGCATGGTCAACCGCAACGTGCTCGTCAATTGCGGCATCGATCCCGACGAATACACGGGCTTTGCGTTCGGCGTCGGACTGGACCGTATCACCAATCTGATTTACGGAATCAGCGACTTGCGCACCGTTTTCGAAAACGACATACGGTTCTTAAAGCAGTTTAATTAAGGAGAGCAAAACGATGAAATTACCGATCAGTTGGTTAAACGAATACGTATCCACCGAAGGCGTTACGCCTAACGAGCTTGCCGACAAACTTTTAAACGCAGGGTTCGAAGTGGAAGAAATCATTCAGCTGGGTAGTGACATAAAAGGGGTCGTTACCGGCAAAATTCTCGATATGAAAAAGCATATCGATGCCGACAAATTGCAAGTATGCATGGTCGATATCGGCAACGAAATCACGACGATCGTAACGGGCGCAACCAACATAAAGCAGGGTGATATCGTCCCCGTGGCAACAAACGGCGCGAACTTGCCCGGAAATATTCAAATCACCGCGACGTCTATGCGCGGCGTTATGAGCTACGGTATGATGTGTTCGGGCAAGGAGTTAGGGGTAGACGACACGATCATCGCAGGCGCGGAAGTCAACGGCATTCTCATTTTGCCACCCGATACGCCGGTCGGCACGGATATAAGAGAAATTTTGCGCATGAACGAGTGCATACTCGATATATCGGTAACGGCAAACCGCCCCGATTGCCAATCGATTTACGGTATGGCGCGCGAAGTTGCAGCGATTTTAGGCAAAAAACTCAAGCCGCTCAATCTGAAATACAGGACAGTACCTGCCACGCACAAACCGAAAGTGCGCGTAGAAAGCGACGCTTGCAGCCGCTACACCTGTCAGGAAATCATAAACGTAAAAATTCAAAAGTCACCAGAATGGATGCGTGATCGGTTGCGGTACGTAGGCGTCCGCGCCATCAACAATATAGTGGATATCACGAACTACGTACTATTCGAAGTGGGGCAACCGCTGCACGCGTTCGATACTGCAGTCGTAGAAGATTTGAGTATCGTGGTACGGTATGCAAAAGAGGGCGAAGAAATCACGGCGCTTGACGGCAAGGTTTATGCGCCGAACACGAAAACCACGCTGATTACCGATCCGAAAAAGGCGCTCGCCATCGCGGGCATCATGGGCGGTGAATACAGCGGCATCAGCGACAGCACCAAGTCGGTACTGCTTGAAGCGGCACGATTCAGAAAGGACGCCGTTCGTGCTTCGTCGCGTGCGTTGGGTCTGCGTTCCGATTCGTCGGCAAGATACGAAAAGGGCGTGGACTATATCAGCGTTGACACGGGGCGTAACCGTGCGCTTGCGCTTATCTCGCAGTTGAAAGCGGGCGCGGTAACCGACGCCTTTGCCGAAGGAGGCGAAACAGAGGTCAAGCCGAAGAAAATCGTGACATCGGTGCAAAAAATCTGTGATTTACTCGGCATCGAAATCAAGCAGTCCGTCATTGTGAAAATCCTCAAATCGCTTGAATTCGGCGTGGAAGCCGAAGACGGCAAGCTGACCGTCACCGTGCCATTGTTCCGCGAAGACGTTGACAACTACACCGACCTTGCCGAAGAAGTCATTCGTTTCTACGGGTACGACAATATTGAATCTACGTTCTTTCCAACGGCGAAACCGACGGCAGGCGGGGAAGACGTGCGTGGAAAGAATTTACGCACGTTGAAATCGCTCGCCATTGCATTCGGCGCATACGAAATCTGCACATACTCCTTTATCGGTAAAAAGGCGCTCGACAAGCTCTGCATTGCAAAAGACGACGTTCTTCGCCGTCAGATCGAGATTCTCAATCCGCTCGGGGAAGAATATTCCCTGATGCGCACGCAACTTGCCGCAAATATGCTGTCGGTCGTTTCGTTCAATATCAGTCGCAAAAACAGGGATTTCCGTCTGTTCGAAATGGCTAAAACATATCTGCCGCACGACTTGCCGCTGACCGAACTTCCCGAAGAACACGACACGCTTTGCGTAGCCTTTGCGGGCGCAAACGAATCGTTCTACGGCATTAAAGCGATGGCAAACGAAATATTCCGCCGCTTCGGCTTGCAGCCCACATGCACGGGATACGCCACGCTTCCTTACTATCACCCCGGCATCAGTTGCGAATATGCGTTAAACGGCAACCGTTTCTGCGCTTTGGGCAAAATTCACCCGACGGTGGCAAAGAACTACGACTTGCCTGAAGACGTGTATTTGCTCGAAATGGACGCCAGCGGGTTTATCGGAATAGAACTGCCCGTAATCAAGCGCACACCGCTTCCGAAATTCCCGTCGGTCGCACGCGACCTTGCCGTCGTCGTCAAAGAGGAAGTTCCCGTAGGTACGCTCATTCAAACCGTAAAAAGCGTCGCGGACGTGGAAAGCGCCGAACTATTCGATATCTACCGCGGCACACAAATCGAAGAAGGGTATAAGAGCGTCGCACTGTCCTTTAAACTGATTGCCAGCGACCACACCTTGACGGAAGAAGAAATCAACGCTTCGGTAAAACAAATTTTGCACGCATTGGCGCAAAACTGCGCCGCACAATTGCGCTAACCAACTAAAAAAT
>JAIEBL010000206.1 GCA_029069015.1 Clostridiales bacterium | reverse complement strand
GAACAGCTCTTCGGGTAAAGCGTATAACTTCATGGATATGATGCTGGGCAGCGAAACCAAAGGGACGTTTACCTACGTGACGATTCCCGGCGTGGGCGCACTCGGCAGCTATTCGGGCATTGACGTTCGCGGCAAAATCGCGCTCGTTCGTCGTGGACAGAACACCTTCGAGGAAAAGGTGCAGGCTGCGGGCGCTGCGGGTGCTGCGGGCATTATTATTTACAACAACGTGTCGGGCGATATCCGCATGAGCGTGGGCAACTACCTGTATCAGCTCAACAACGGCGCAGGCGTCGGATGTATTTCCATGTCGCAGGACGACGGCGAACGTCTTGCGGCAAAGGGCACGGGCACGATCACGCTCGACAAATCGAACCTTGCAGGTCCGTTTATGAGCGACTTCTCGTCGTGGGGTCCGCTTCCCGACCTCGGTATCAAGCCCGAGATCACGGCGCACGGCGGCGATATCTTGTCGGCGATCCCCGGCCAGAGATACGACCGTCTTTCGGGGACGAGCATGGCGTCGCCCAACCAATGCGGCGTGCATACTCTCGTTCGTCAGTACGTGAAAGAAAAATATCATCTTACGGGCAAGGCGCTTGCCACGCGCGTAAATCAGCTCCTTATGAGCACGGCAGGCATTGCGCTCAACGAAGCGGGCAATCCCTATTCGATACGTAAACAGGGCGCGGGCCTTGCGAACCTTACCGACGCGACCACCACGCGCAGCTTTATCGGCGTAAAAGAATACGACGAAAACGGCGCGGAAAAAACGGAAGCGGGCACGAACGAACCGCTCTACAAAGAAAAGACCAAAATCGAACTCGGCGACGATCCCGAGCGTACGGGTGTTTATACGCTCAAATTCTCGGTGGTCAATCCTTCGGATGCGACTTCGAGCTTCTCGGTCGATGCACTCGTATACAGCGAAGGCGTCAGCAAAACGCTGACCGATAAAGACGAAACGACGTCCGATCAGCGCGCGTACATGTTCCGCGACGCCACCCATAACGATGCTACGATCTCGGTGAAGGCTTCGTCTTCGAGCGGCGCAGCGCCCGTAACGGGCACGTCGATCACCGTCGGCGGCGGCACGACGTTGGACGTTACCGTCACAATCACGCTTTCGGAGGGCGCAAAAGACTACCTCAATAAGAGCTTTGAATTCGGTATGTACGTCGAAGGCTTCGTTACGCTTAACGCAACCGACGGCGGCGTATCTTTGCGCGCACCCTTCCTTGCCTTCTACGGCGACTGGACGGAAGCGCCCATTTTCGATCTTACGTATTTCGAAACCAACCCCGACGAAATCAACGACGCGATCGATAAAGAAGATAAGATCATGCCCGACGCATGGGCAACCCGTCCGATTGCGGGCCTTGAAAAAGATTATATCGGCTACATGGGAGCATACTACTTCAACCAAGACCCGTCGAAGACGCAGATCCCCGCGCAGGAAGAACACATTGCGCTTTCCAACGGGTACAGCGACAACTCGCTCAACTATATTTACGGCGTATGGGCGGGGCTTCTCCGAAGCTGTAAATCGATGGATATCGTGATCACCGAGCAGGTGACGGGACGCGAAATCTGGCGCAAGACCGAATCGAACGTGCGTAAGTCGTACAGCTACGGGGCGGGCATTATTTACGGCAACGTAGAAGTGGACTTCTACCCGAGCGAGTACAATCTTAAAAACAACACCAAATACGAAGTGACGCTTACGGGTCACCTCGACTATAAGAACGACGGTACGGGTGAAGATCATAAAAACAGCAAGAACACCTATTCGTTCGTGTTCACGACCGACTTCTCCGCGCCGCAGCTCCAAGACGTCCGTTATTACACCGAGTACGACGAAGACACCAGAGGCACGCGCGTATACGCCGACATCAGCGTATACGACAACCACTACCTGCAATGCCTGCGCACGATGGTGTGGAACGGCGCGATGATCGAGAAAGAGTACTACACGCCCGTATACGGCGGCGAGAACACGACCAACGTCGTTACGATAGAGCTTACGGATTACTTGCAGTACGTTGCGCAGTCGCGGGGCAGCGAGCATTTCGACAACGGCAACACGCTCATGCTGTTTGCCTACGACTATGCGATGAACAGCTCGATTTACGAGTTGCGCGTTCCCGACAACATTCAGAAAATCTACTTCTCGCAGACGGATTACGTGATCAGCGAAAACCAGACCTTGCGTCTTGCGCCCGAACTGTATCCCACGGAGTCGTACGCTTGGGGCTTGGAATACAGCATCGTATCCGGTCAGCCCACGAACGTTGCGCGCGTGGTAGACGATACGTTGCTCGGTATCAAGAAGGGCACGACCAAAATTTCGGTGCGTTCTAAGAAGAATCCCTCCGTGTCGCAGATTCTAAACGTTACGGTTCTCGGCGCGGGTGACGACGGTTACCGCAGATACGATAGGCCCACCGTGCGCAGCTTTGCGCTTACGGGCTACAAAGTGGACTACTCGCACTACACGCGGTACAGCGATGAAAAGTCGGTAGGTAGGAAAGGGACGACCACGATTTTCGACCGTTCGCGCAGTGTGGAAATGTATCCCGGTGAAATCATAACGGTGTTCAGCGATCTGAAAGCGTATTTCCCCGATGATACGGAAATCCAGTATACGTTGCGCAACAACCGCTACGCACAGATCACGCAGAAAGGAAACGACGTGACGATCAAAGCGCTCGCGGAGGGCACGACGCTCGTTACGGCAACGGTATACGTCGACGGAAAAGCTACCATGTATACGGCATCGGTCGCCATCGAAGTAAAAGATCCGTACGTTTCGAACGGGCCGTACCTTACTTCGTATAAGGGCTTGGGCGGCGTGGTCGAAATTCCGCTCGACGAGCATTTCAGTCAGATTTCGCAGTTTGCGTTCTCGTTCTCGCAGTCGGTAGACAGAGATCCTTCGGAAATTACCGAGGAAGATCCGTATTATACGAAGAACGGGCCGTACGGCGACGAACGTCCCGAACCCATTACCGAAGTGCACATCCCGGAGGGCGTGGAAGTCATCGATCAATACGCTTTTGCGAAGCTGACGGGACTTCAGAAAGTATTCTTGCCTAAGTCGCTTCGGCAAATCAATGCGGGTGCGTTCTCCGATTGTACCCAGCTTACTACCGTGCAGGGTCTCGAATACGTACAGATCATTTCCAAAGATGCCTTCAAGGGTTGCACACGCCTCAGAAGCACGACGAATATCGGCAAAGAGCAGTTCAACCTTACCGAAGCGATTGCTATCGGCGCAGGTGCGTTCGAAGGTTGCGCCTTTAAGAGCGTAACACTTGCAAACGTACAGTCTGCGGCGGCAGGCGCGTTCAAGAACTGCAAGCAACTTAGCAGTGTAGCTTTGGGTTCGAAAATCAAAATGGCAAGCGGTATCTTCGAGGGCTGCACGGCGCTGACAAGCATCACCGTGAATACCCCCGTTATTCCCGACAATGCGTTTAACGGCTGCACGAATCTTGCGACCGTTACGCTTGGCGCAGACGTCAAAGAAGTGGGCAAAGCCGCGTTTGCAGGCACGAAAGTAAGCACCTTTACGCTTGCGGCGGGCAATGGAAACTTTACGGTCAGCGGCGGACTCCTTCTTAATAAAGTCGGAAACGAGATCATCACGGCAGCGCCCAACCTTGCGCTTGATGCAAGCAACGGCTACACGGTCGCGGCAGGCATTACCAAAATCGGCAACGGCGCGTTCAGCCACGTGAAGAAGCTGGAAAGCATCGAATTCTCGGCTACGAGCGGCGTAGAGATCGGCGAATACGCTTTTGAAAACCTTACCAAACTTACCTCCGTTACGGGCAAAGTGATTTTGGTAGGCAAGAATGCGTTCGCGGGTACGGCGCTTACCGCTCTGCCCGATTGTACGGATTTGACGGCGATCGGCGAGTACGCGTTTGCAAATACGAAGATCACGACTGTAACGCTCGGCGCATCGCTCGATACGCTCGGCGCGCATGCGTTCGAAGGCTGCTTGCAGCTTGGCAGCGTAAGCCTTGCGGGAGAGGCGGCGATCGGCGACTATGCCTTCTACGGTTGCAAGGCCCTCGGCAGTGTCGAATTTGCCAATGCCGTGACTCTCGGCGCGTACGCATTCTACGATTGCGAAACGCTTGCCACCGTCACGGGTTCGGATAAAATCACGATTTTGGGCGCATATGCGCTCTCGGGGCAGACGGCGGAGACTGCGCCTAAGCTTACCGAAATCGATCTTTCCAATCTTGAAGACAGTACCGAGAACGGCGTGCTCATCGCACCCGCGATCGGGGAAGGCGCACTCCGTTACGCTTCGCTCGGTAAAGTCATTGCACCGACGGCGGATGTAACCATTGGCGCGTATGCCTTTGCGAATACGGGCGCAATCGACTTCTCGCTATCGGATGCGTTTACGAAGGACAGTATCGTCGGCGCGCACGCGTTTGAAAACAGCGACCTTGCAAGTTTTGCGGCGTTTGAATACGTAAAAGAGATCGGTGCGTACGCTTTTGCAGGCACCAAAATCAGGACGGTGAATCTTGCCGGCAGAACGGTGGGCGAGGGTGCGTTCAAAAATTGTACGCAGCTCCAAACGGTTACGCTTCCCACCGTCGTCGAAAAGGAAACCTTCAGCGGCGATACGGCGCTCGTAACGGCTAGCAAAATGGATACCGTAACGAGCATCGGCGACAGTGCGTTTGCCGGTACCGCGCTCACAAAAGCAGACCTTTCTAAAGCGACGAAGATCGGACGTCTTGCCTTTGCGGGCTCACTCTTGGAATCGATTACGTTGGGCGAGGACCTTGCGGTTTTAGGCGATAACCCGTTCGCGGGCACGGATATCCGCGTCTTCACGAAAAAGGGTGAAGCGGACGAGAAGTTCGGCAACACATCCGTTCTGACGACGTTTGACGTATCGGAAAAAGTAAAGGTTATCGACGGCGCGCTCTACGCGGTGCTTGAAAACGGCAAGTTGGAACTCGTGACCCTCTGCCGAAAAAATACGGAAGAGAAGGAAAAGAAAGGCGAAACGATAGAGCAGTTTACGGTTGCGGAAGGCACGGTGCGTATCGCCGACTATGCGGCGGCGTTCCATCCGTCGCTCACGGTGGTGTATTTACCGTACACGCTTAAAAGCATCGGACACGGCGCATTCTTCGGTAGCGAAAAGCTCGCCGTGGTGAACTTCGGCAGCGTGCAAGCGCCCGTTCTCGAAGCGGAGTACGACCTCGAATATGCCGCAATGTATAAAGACGGCACGTCGGACGTGTCGGGCAACTCGGCTGCTTCGTTCTTAAACAGCAGCCCCTACGCGGCGGACTATTACCCCGACGCAGGTCTCGTTTGGTACAACAACAACTTCAAAAGCTACGTCGGCTTTACGAAGGGTCTTACCATGGTCTATCCGAAAAACGGCGTAGGCTACGATGCGCTCTTGTACACCGCATACTTCAATTATAAAACGGTGGGCGCAACGGTCGCGGAAGACGCGACGCGCGCCGTGATGGAGCAGATTGCTAAGCTTCCTACCAACATCACGCTTGCCGACGAAACGGCGATCGTGACGGCGCGTATGGCGTATGACCGTCTCTCAAGCGCGCAGGCAGCGCTCGTAGAAAACTACGATTTGCTCACGCGTGCCGAACAACGGTTGCAAGCGCTCAAAGAGAAGCCGCCCGTAGATCCGCCCGCAAACGTACCCGTCAGCAGCGCGGGCAAGGGTGGCAAAGGCGCGGTAACGGCGCTTACGGTTGTCGTGATCCTTCTTTCTGCAATCGTGGTTGCGCTCGCAACGGTATTGGCGATCCTCTTTCTTAAAAAGAAGGACGATGGGGAAGGCAAAGAGCCCGAAGCTGATAAGGCAGACGATGCGGTAGACGCCGAAGCGGAAGCGCAAGCGCCCGCGGAAGAAAAGCCCGCAGCTGAGGCAGAGCCCGAAAAAGCGGAAGCGGAAGCAGCATCCGCGCAGACGGGAACGCAAGAACCTGCGGAAGGAAAACCTGCACAGGCGGAAGAAAAGGCGGAAGAAAAACCCGCAGGGGCAAAGAAGACGGGACGGAAAAAGGCTACGCCTAAAAAAGCAGAGGCCTTGGAAAACGAAAAAGAGCCCGATATGGAATAATAGATCTTCTTCTTTCGAACGAAGAGCGTTCCTCCCCCCCTGTCATTTCGAGCGAGCGGAGCGAGTCGAGAAATCTTAAGAGACCTCTCCACTCCGCGCCTATGGCGCTTCGGTCGAGGTGACAATCAAAACAAATTCCTTTTGTTATCCTTTTTGGCGGTTGCCACGGCCATGAACAAACGGTGGCAAGGAGGTTAGTATGAAAAAGAAACTGCTGGCAGTGCTTTTCACGGTAGTGATGACGCTGACGGTAGGGTTGTTTGCGACGGCGTGCAAAAAAGATCCGCCCCCCGCAGAAACCTACAACGTCACGTTCGACTTTAACTACACGGGCGCTCCCGATTCCGTCGTAGTGCCCGTCGAAAAGGGCAAAACGGTGGACGAACCCTCGAAGCCTACGCGTAGCGGTTACACGTTCGGTGGATGGCTTGACGAGAACGGCGATACGTTCGCGTTCTCCACGCCGATCACGGGCGACATTACGCTTAAAGCAAGCTGGACGGCGCAACAACCCGCAGGTCCGACGACGTATAACCTTACGTTTGCGGAAACGCTGGGCGTAACCTACCTGTTCAACGGTACGCAGCCCTCCTCGGCTGAAAAGAATGCCGTGATACAGTTCTCGATCAAGGTTTCGCCCTACTACGTTGTGAACGATGCCGTCGTCGTTAAGGCGAACGGTACGGCGCTTACTGCGTCCAATGGCGTATATTCCTTCACGGTATTGGATGCCACCACGATCACGGTAGAAGGCGTAGAAGCCGACGATACGGAAATGGGCGGGCAAGGTACGCTGACAAACCCGTTCAAGATCGGGACGCCTGCGCAATGGCTCGGCTTCGTTTCGTACGTAACCGAAGCGAACGGGGACGTATCCGACGAGTACTTCGAACTGATCGACGATATCGATTTCGAGGAAGCTTCCGTTCCCGTTATCGAATGGCTGTTCGGCGCTATATTTGACGGAAACGGCCACAAGCTTTCGAATGCAACCATCAATACGTCCGTAGCGTTGCAAAACACGAAGACGCTTTCGGCTTTCGTTGCAAGAGCGGCGCTTTGCGAATTTTACAATATCGAAATCGAAAATATCGCGGTGAGCGTTTCGGCGAGCACCAACAATGTCACGGCGGCTGCGCTTGTTGCCTACGCTATGCAGGTAACGGTGGAAAACGTACACGTAACCGGTGATTCCTCGATCACGGCAAGCGCTTCGAACGTTGCCATGGTTGCGGGCATTGTCGGTGAATTATACGCCATTACGGGTCCGGGTGCTAACTTTGCGAGCGTAACGTACTGCACGTCTTCGGCGGACGTAACGGCCTCGGGCAGCAGCGCGTATGCGGCAGGTATCGTTGGCGCGATCGGCGGCGACAATACCGATATGTTTACGGATGAAGACAATTACTGCTATGCATTCGTTGCGTACTGCGCCGCTACGGGCAGACTCACGTCCGAGTTTGCGGTAGGCGGTATTGCGGCGTTCGTGCAACCGTATGCGGCCATTCAGAACTGCTATTTTGCGGGCACGCAAGCGTCGGAACGCGTTTACGGCGGCATTGCGGCGGTTATTTTCGAAGAAGAGCTCGTTATTGCAAACTGCTTCTCTACGGCAACGTATACGCCCGACGATTTCAGCCACTACGTTTACGGCAGAGCTATCGAACAGGCGTCGTTGGCGCGTGAATACGAAGCCGACACGTATATTGCCGACTGCTACTATGCACCGAACGGCGTATTTACCGTAGGCGCAAATACCTACAATTTCGCAGATAATGCGGCAGATATTCTTGCACTCTTGAAGTGGAATCAAAATTCTTGGGATCTTGACGGCGCATTGCCTGTGCCGCAGCTTTATGATGCATATGAAGCTACGCTCGGTGTTACGGCACAAAAAGCGTATGAAGTAGCCGGTGAAGAAGGCGGCACCGTGACGGTTCCCGCAGACGTTAAACAGACCAAGAGCGTTCACTTTGCCGATCCCATTGCCTTTATCGGTACGTTTATTACGAATTCGTTCGACGCATTGTTGATTCCGTCGACCGAAAGCAGCGGCAGTTGGCTTTCTTCGGGTTACTACTTGAACGATATGCGTCTTCCCGGTGCCTATCTGATTACCGATAACACCGATACGCAAGATATCGAGTTGAGATTTGTGAACTACGCAGAGGTTGCGGGCGAATATTACTTCGTATCGTATTCGAACGGTACGGGCTATAAGCTCGTATTGTATAACAACGGTATGGCTACCGTTATCGGCAGCAACAACGAAACGGCGCGGTTTGTGTACGCATACTTCGGCAGCGAAGAGTTCAACATGGGCGGCGATACCGTTAATCTTGACGTCATCGCTTTTGTCGGAGCGCCGAGCTACGTTTTTGCGACCGATCTGAACCCGACCGAACAAGACGGCAACGAGCTTTTGCCGCGCGTATATTTGAATCAGACCGAGGGCAGAATGTTCTCGCTCTACAGAGATACGGACAGCGTGTACTTCTTCGAAGGCTTCTCGTACAGCGACGTTGTGGGTGCATGGTACAACGGCACGACCGACGGCTACAAGTTCGACGTAAACCGCACGGGTACGTACACGGACGGAACCACGACCAAAGCGTTTACTTGGGCTTATGCGGACGCCGACAAAACGGGCGTAACGGTTACGTTCAAAGACGGTACGCCTTCGGTAACGCTTTCGTTCAACGACGGTAAGAACAAATTCCTTGACAACACCACCGAATATGCGAAAAAGGCAAATGCGTACGGCGGTACGTATGTGACCGACGTCTACACCGGCGCGACGCTTACCGTTACGGGTGACGAAGTGCTCGACGGCAACGGCAAATTTACCGTGGGCGCTACTACCTATAAAGTGAATACGAACGGCTTTATCGTAACGGACGACGAAGAAACGACCTACTATGCCGAAAACAGCTTTGCGGGTATTTGGTACGGCACAAGCGAGGTGGACAATGAAGAATATAAGCTGATCCTCGGCGGTATCAATATCTACGGCGTAGGAGAAGCAACCTTCTTCGTCTTTGATTGGACGTATGCCGTTACGGAAGCGACCGATACGACCGTTACCTTGACGCTTTACTGGTCGTTGAATCCCAGCACCACGGCTACCGTAACGATCGATCTTGCGACGACGGAGATGACCTTTAATTGCCCTGCACTTGATTCGCTGATCGGCACGATCGACCTTAAACTCGACGATGTGTTCCGCGGCGATTGGTATGCGCAAGACGGCACGAAGTATACGTTTGCCGATCAATCGTTGGCAATTGACGACGGTGCTCCCGCTGCTTATACCTACGTAAACAGCACGACCATTACGGTGGGCGGCAATACGATTACGTATTCGGCGACCACTGCGTCCGAAACCCTTACGCTTGGCAGCACCACGCTTTACCGTAGCGACCTGTTCGGTGCATACTACTTCATGGACAGCGACGGCAACCGTTGGGATTTTGACGGTCTGGGCATTACGGGCGACGGCTTGTTGAAAATCACGAAACGTAACAGCATCGAAGCTTATTCGTACGCCATTGACCCTGCAACGGGTGATGCGATCGTGACGGATTCCGACGAAAATACGCTCTTTACGGCTTCGTATGCAAATACCGGTATCGTAACGATTACGCCGTATGACGGTGAGGGCAATCCGCAAACCGCAGATGCTTACACGCTCGGCATTTACAACTCGGTATCGGTTGCGTGGACGGGCACTTGGACGGTTGCAAGCCAAGGCTTGCCCTATGTGCACATCGGCGTTATGGACTTGCAAGGGAACTTCGAGGCTTCGGCCGAAGGCACGTATGCGGCGATTAAGTACGGCAAAGTCATCGGTAGTCGTCTGAGATTCTACGATGCAAGCGATGCGGCTGTCTACGAAACGGGTGTTACGAGCGACGGTACGTATCTTATGATGCCCGCGGGAACGACCAGCGGTTATCCTATGTATAAAATGGATGCGTACATGGGCCAATGGACGAATGCGCAGATCGGGTCGCTCGAACTTGACGGCTGGGGCAACAGCGGCGTTTATCTCGGTGAAGGCGCGTTTACGTATATGAACGGAAGCACCCCCGCACAATTTACCAATCTCAGATACGCGTACGACGACGCCAAGGAAGGAATGTATCTGTACTACGTATACAACGGTAGCTTGTATTACTGGTATGAGCTTATGATCATGAGCGTTAACGGCTACGATTCGGCCGGTTATCCTTACGCTGCGTATGCGAATATGTACCAAACGTTGGAAGGCGTGGATGAGAATGAAGGCTATGCGCTTATTCTGATCCCGTATAACCAATCGGCTGATATGCTTACCGGCGAAACGCTTGTGGTCGGTACGCAAGAGTTGATCTTTAACGGCAACGACATTGTAAACGACGTTCTCTTCGGTACGCCCGGCAATTTCGTGGTACTGTACGTTCCCGATACGTCGGATGCGTCTACCTTCGAAGCTTGCGTTTACGAGATAACGGACGTTCAGGACGGCGACACTCCTGCGGAAGTTATCGTTGTGCTCGAACTGTACGTTATCGATATGGACACCGACGAGGTAGCCGAAGAGCCCTCTTATACCGTAGAGTTGAAGCTTAATCAGCAGACGGGTGCATGGACGCTCCTTTCGATAGAGGCCTACGAAGCCCCTGCTCCCGAAGCCTTAGCGGCATAAGGGAAACCAAGCAAATTTTAGGTCGCGCGTTGCCGCCTCTAAGCAAGCTTGCTTAAAGGCGGCAATCGGGCGCTTAAAAAGCACTACGAAATTTTGCACAAACTACGATAGAAGACGCCGTAAAAAGCGCGGCAAAAAAGGAAGAAGGAAGGCGAGCCACGATGAAGAAAAAATTCATATTGCCGATCATGCTTGGGCTTATTATGTTGCTCGGGTTGTCTGCGTGTCATACCCCGCTGTCGTTAAAAGACGTCGAGGAGCAGAACCGTGGCAAGTGGCACGTAAC
>JAIEBL010000205.1 GCA_029069015.1 Clostridiales bacterium | reverse complement strand
TCTCCCTTTTTTATCGGGTAAAGGAAGGTGTCTTTGCTCGTAAGGGATACGTTTCCCTCTTTCCCGTCTTTTACGGACGCCTGCGCCTCGATCGGGTTTTCAATAGGACAAAAAAGCGAATATTCTTCAAAAGCCTTATCCATGAGCGCGGCGCATTCTTCGAACATCGGTCCGCAATTGAGAACGACGGCGATCACGCGCATGCCGTTTCTGGTTGCACTGGATACCAAACATCTGCCTGCTTTTTTGGTAAAGCCCGTTTTTACGCCGTCGCCGCCCTCATAGGTGGAAAGAATTTTATTTTTGTTGTGCATGGTGCGTGGGTAGTCTCGCCCTTCCCAAGGCATAACGTGCGTTTTGGTGGCAACGATTTTCTCAAACGTTTCGTTTTTAAAAGCGTAGGCAGTGATTTTAGCCAAATCGCAAGCGGTTGTGTAATGCTCGTCGTGGTGCAGTCCGTGCGGATTGACGAAATGCGAGTCCGTCGCCCCTGCTTTTATCGCCGTTTCGTTCATGAGTGCGGCAAACTGTTCTACGCTTCCGCCCACCGTGATGGCAAGCGCGGTCGCGCAGTCGTTGCCCGAGCGGAGCATCAGCCCGTATAAAAGATCAATGATTTTGACCTTTTCGCCTTTTTGCAGATAAATCGACGACCCTTCCACCCCCACGGCGGCATCGGGCACGACGATCGTCTTTTCAATATCGTCGCAGTTTTCCAAAACCGTAATGGCGGTACAAATTTTGGTCGTGCTCGCAATGGGGCGCTTGGCATTGCCGTTCTTAGCATACAATAGCCGCCCCGAGCTCGCTTCGATGACCGCCATGCTCGCCGCCGAAGTATTCGCCGGGGGGGTCGCCAAGGCGCGAGTGGCTCTTAGCGGTGCAACGATTGCCACGCCGAGCGCAAGCAAAAGGCAAAAAAGCACGCTTTTTTTTGCTTTCATTACTTTTTCTTACCGTCCATCACGCCGTCGATTACGTCGGGGATCAATTCGAGCAGTTTGTCGAACGGGTTTTTATCATCCATTTTGATGATTTTTACGCTTTTTCCGTCGCTGACCAAAAAGCCGATCGGGGCAACGGAAACCGCCGCACCGCTACCGCCTGCAAACGGATACTCGGCAAGGTTTTGCTTTGCCATATCGCTGTATTCACCGCCACCCGTCAGAAAGCCCATCGTGACTTTGCTCAGCGGAATGATGCTGACTCCGTCTTCGGTACGTACGGGATTGCCTACCACCGTGTCGGCGTCTACCAAAGTGCGGATTTTGGTGAACGCGTTGTCCATTACCCGTTCTACGGGATGTTCGTTGCTTTGTAATATCATATTTTTGCCATCTCCTGTTTTCTTTTATTTTTAAAAATGCTTGTCAAATAACTACATATAATATTTGCAATCGAGATGCCTATTATGCCGATAATATCCGATTCCAAAACGTCGCGGTTATATTCAGGCGTGAACGACTCGGTAATATGCGTGTTGTAACGGCATTTAATGGGTGCGGCCGTGGTGTAAAAGAGTACGCGCAACCATTGCAGTAGCGTGACCGTAAAGAAGGCGTCTTGCGTTTTTCCTACCGTAAAATGGGCAGAAAGCTTGTGGATCATGAGGTTTTTGCCGACAGGGTTTTTCATCATGGCCGCAACCGATTTTTTATCGTCTGCGTCGGTGTTTAGGTGGATCTTGCTCTCTTTTTTGCCGTGTTCGAGTACGAGGTCGTTATGTCGGCTTTTATTGTGCTCAAAGTGGATAGCAGCGTAAAATATGCGTATCCCGAAAAGATATACTTTGATAAAGCCGCGGTTGTTGAAAACGTCCACGTAAAAATTGACGCCCACGCGTATAGGGAGCGCAATCAACCAAAGCAACAGTATCGCAATACACAAAAAGACCAACATACTTTTGTTAGTCTTTTCCGCTTTTTGTTTTTTATGCCGTTTGTGCTGTAATGTATTACTCCACGCGTTGTAAGTCGGTTTCGTTTGCCAGGAAATCGGGCGTTTCCTCTTCTTCGGGTAAAACGAGATCTTCCTCGCCGTTTTCCGCAGGCGTTTCGCCTTCTTCCGTTTCTTCGGGCGGCAATTCGAATTCGTTGTACAGCCCCGTAGAAGCTTGTTGCGCGCCTCCGCTTTCCAGAACTTTGATGCTTTCCAAGAGCTGCTCGTAGTCGGGTAGCTGATTGATATTCTCGATTTGGAAACGCTTTAAAAAGGTGTCCGTCGTGCCGAACAAGAGCGGTTTGCCTACGACGTCTTTGCGCCCTACCACCTCGATCAGATTGTGTTTTAAAAGCACTTGAATCGCATAGTCGCAGTTTACGCCGCGAATCTGCTCGATTTCAAGGCGCGTAGTCGGTTGCTTATAGGCGATAATGGCAATCGTTTCGAGCGCCGCGTTGGAAAGCTCTTTTTCTTTCACGGGATTCAGTACCGACGCAATAACGTCGGCGTATGCGGGGTTGGACGCAAACTGGACTTTTCCGTTATAGGAAATGAGGTGAATGCCGCATTTGCCGCCGTATTTCTTTTTCAAACGGGCAATCGAGCGGTTCACCTCGCTGTTTTGCAGCTCCAAAAGATTTACGATTTCGGAAACGCCGATGCCGTCGCCCGACACAAACAGCAACGATTCTATAATTTCGTCTAATAATTCGATATCCGTCATAGTATTCCTCGTTTGGCGGTTTACGCCACTTTTCTCATCAGTATCTCGCCGCTCA
>JAIEBL010000204.1 GCA_029069015.1 Clostridiales bacterium | reverse complement strand
CGGCGAATTAAAGAAGGACGCTACCCCTAGCGGAGACTTCAAGTTCGGCAAGAGCACAACGCAAGTGCCGACAGAAGGGGAAATAACAACAGGAATAGTTGATTCTATAATCCTCAGCCATGCTCCCCTGTTCCGTCATCCCGAGGGAAACGGAGCGTAGCGGAGAGACGAGGGATCTAGCGAAGCGTAGTAGACTAAAAAACAAAAGCCGCATGATAAAGGCATGGCTTGTCTTTGTAATGCTGATTGTACTATCTCCGTTTCCTTTGCGGAAAAAACAAGAAAGACTACGCTCGCTCTCGCTCGCTGGATCCCTCGCGTTTCGCTACAAACAGTGCACTGCACTGTTTGTTTAACGCTAAACGTGCTCGGGATGACAGAAGCGGGTTCCCCTTTTCCCTCTCTTCCCCTTTCCTTCTCGTCTCCAACGGTATAATCCTTCCAAAAAAAACCGCGCCGTGCCCCCGCCGCCGGAAGGCGCAAACAGCTTTTGAAAGCTTTTTTGCAAAAAGCGAAAAATATGCGAAAAGGTATTGCAAAAATTGCGGTTTTGTAGTATAATTATTATATGTAAAAATTTTCTACATGAGGCACAGGGAAAATGAACATCACAGAAGTACGTGTACGACTCGTGAAATCGGATGAAAGCAAGCTCAAAGCCGTTGCTTCCATCACGATCGACGATTGCTTCGTCGTTCACGACATCAAGGTCATTGACAGCGCCGACGGTCTTTTCATCGCCATGCCGAGCAAAAAAATGGCATCGGGTGAATTTAAAGACGTCGTGCACCCGCTCAACACCGAAACGCGTGAAAACTTGCGCAAAATCGTGCTCGCCGAGTACGACAAAGCCAAGCAACAAGCGGGCGGCACCGAGTAACCCCTTGTCCCTTAGGTAAAGCATTTCCACAGTCCCGACTCATTATTCTCTGCTTCTGTTGTACCCGTTAGTTTCGCCTCTTCCTTTCGACTTTGGTCCTGCACTCCGTAAGGGCGCAAAAGGCTGTTTGAAAAATTTTTTAGCTTTTGCGAAAGCAAGAGCAATTTTGTATTGCATGAGAAGCTGCTTTTTCAGAAAAGCCGCTCCTTTTTGCGTTCACTGAATTTGAGATTTACCGAAATAGGGATAGACAAGCACCGTAACGTGCTTTAAGCCGTCGGTCTTCTCCTCGATCAGGTCGTGCACACACGTTGCCGTTTCATGCGCCTGCAATACGGTCAACTCGGGTTCTACGTAGATAGCAAGCTCGGCAAAGAACACGCCGCCGTGTAGGCGCGTACGCAACACCGCCGCCCGCTTTACGTTTTCCGCCCCCGCGGCAAGCGATGCAATATACGCTTCGATTTCTTTGGGCGCGGCGTGGTCGTCGATGCGTTCCGCAGACTTTGCGATGACCGCTATACCCGAAAGCGCAATCAGCGCACCGATCACCAGCGCCGCAATGCTGTCCCCTTTGGGAAAGCCTGCCATGGCGCACCACACGCCGATCAGACTCCCCACGCTCGAAAGTGCGTCGCTTCGGTGATGCCACGCGTCCGCTCTGAGCGCCCCACTCCCTATCTTGATCGCGTAGTGCCGCGTTCCCCAAAACATGCATTCTTTGACGGCGATAGATGCCACCGCCGCAAGCACGGCAAACATACCGTTTTGCACGACTACACCGCCTGAGCGCAAAGTTTTTACGCCATCGATAATCAGCGACGCTCCCACCGCCGCCAGAAGCACGCCGAGTACGATAGAGGCAATATACTCCAATTTCTCGTGCCCGTACGGATGTTCGGCGTCGGCTTTACGCGCCGCCAACGCGCACCCGATGAGCACGATGACCGTCGTACCCAAATCGCTCAACGTGTGCAAACAGTCGCCCGCCATCGAATCGGAATGCGTGCATACCGCCGCTACCGCTTTTAGTACGAACAATACCCCGTTCGCCACCATGCTCGCAATGCATACCCGCTGCACCGTCTTTTGTCTTGCTCTTTCGTCCATATTCCATTGTATGCCGTTGGTTCGCCAAACGCTTTTACCGTTTTCGGCACGCAAAACAAAAGGAACTTGCAACCATAGAACAACGCCCCTACCCCTAAAACACTTGACCCTTTCTTTGATTTGCGGTATACTACCCCTATCGAATATGGAGAGATGGCAGAGTGGTCGATTGCGGCGGTCTTGAAAACCGTTGATGGGCAACTATCCGGGGGTTCGAATCCCTCTCTCTCCGCCAAGTGAAACCTAAATCGAACATCTCGGTTTGGGTTTTTCTTTACTGTAAAAAAGAGAGTGGCGGCAACGTAAAAAATCGGGCGATTGCGGAAAGTCTGCGCGCGATGCCCGATTTTAGGTGCCGCCGTTTGCGGTATTCGGTTTGTCTATTTGGTTGTGTTTGGTCGGTGTGGCGGGTGGCGATGAGCGTAGCGAGCCGCTTGTTTATTCAAGCACCCGCCACAGTGCCAAAATAAAATTTCAAGTAACCATCTATTGTTAGCTATAATTCATTTTGTTCGGTATGGTATATTTGAATAGTATATTTGATTGGAATCTATCTCTATATTGTTTGCATGTAGAAATAATAGTATATTGTCAATAGGCACTCTATTTGTCGGGCCAAAGGTTATATTTTTTATCTTCATATCGGACAAGGATATTTCTTTATATGTCTTTATATCTGAAAAATCTGTACAAATAATTATATCATCTGTTTTTTGAAAAATAGCGGTATCTTTTTGAATGTTATGCTTTTTATAAATCAATCTTGCTTCTGATTCGGCTTTATAAGCTGGGTGCTTATAGCGCAAAACGAAAAATTCTAAATCCGAATAGAAATTTTCAATGAACTTATGTAATCCATTATTATCACCTGCTCTATAATAATCTTCAATCTTACATAACATACTATCCGTCGCAAAGTCTGCTATACTTTGCAAATCTTCATATTCAAGTTCATTATATGTAAAATTTGAGTCGTGCTCAATTAAATCAAAAATATTCGCAACATCAAAACCTAAACAAACCCCATTCCCATTATCACCATATACTCGCCATTGATTGAGGTCGTCAGAAAGAGTGGACATACAAAAAACAAAAAAGCTATCTGTTCTAATAGTATCTTGATGATAGTTCATTAAATTCAAATACTGCGCCATATTAAATTCCTTGTTGTCATAAAGAAACTTAAACTTGAATGGCGCTTTTTTATAATGATTATAAATAAGCTCAATCCAATTTATTGAACGCAATGATAATTCTGTCGGGTCGTTCATTTGTATTACATTGCCTAATCTAAGTTTTTTACTTTCGATTATTTTAATAAATGCGTCCATACTGCAATAGTGATAGAGTATATCTTCATCAGTAAGGCAGTCTTTTAAGATAGTCTTCACTGCAATTCTCCTAATGTATTTTATTAAAATTTTTTATAACAACGGTTATATCGAATTAGTCCATATTCAAATTGTCATATAAAAACAATTCTGAATCTAAAAATTTGCTCACAGTCATTCCAAATCCATCTGATATGGCAATAAGCGTTTTCAAATTTACACCTTTTGCTTTTCCCTTCATTATACTTTTTACAGTATCGTGCGATAAGCAAGCATTGTGCTCTAATTTATATTGAGTTAATTGCTTTTCTTTCAATAATTCTTTAATTCTAATTGCAACCGCTTGGCTAATATTCATATCAAACCTCTTGGGTGAATTTTCACCTTTAAGTTTAATATTATTCAATTATTATTTATGGGTTAAATATCACCCAATCGCTTGACTTCTTAATATTTGTAGTTTATAATATGGGTTATAAATCACCCATAAAGGAGTCAACTATTGTGAAAAAATTTGCGGGTATACTTTGCACGATTTTAATGCTATTATGTGTATCATTTACGTTTGTAGGTTGTATCGACTTTGATGATGATGACAAGAAAAGCAGTCTGTCGGTATCAAACGAAAACATATCAATTGAATATACTGAATATCTTGGTTATTCCGTCAAGATTACAGGTTCTATATCAAATACAACGGGCAAAGATTTATCCTACATAAGTGTTGAATATAAAATTTATGACAGTTCAAATGCTGTAATAGGAACAGCGTTAGCAAATGCAAATAGTATAGGGGCTGGCGAAACTTGGAAGTTTGAAGCAAGTTCTTTGGGATGGTTCGACGATAGACCAACATCTGTAAAATTATCCAAAATACAAACGCTAAAAGATTTTTAATTTCTATCAATATTCGTTTTAGGTTAGCACTGCTCCGCCATTTGAAACCTAAATTGAAATGTTTTAGGGTTCAAACTGAAGTCACGAATGAGTCGTGACTTTTTTATTGTGTCGATAATGTGTAATCGTTAGCAAGTTACAATCCACATAATAAGGAAAGTTTTTAATCATCCGCATATTTGTTATGCCCTCTATATATAAGCCACGAAAATCGCATTTTGGTGGGGTATCTCTACAAATTTTCTCTCCATTATAAAGCCGTAGAAAACGACAAAAGTTCGGGTTAAACGAAAAATTTCATCAAATTTTAATCTTCGACGCACAAAAAAAGGAAGTCCATTAAATTCAGACTTCCTTTCATCATTTAGTAAGTTGTGTTTAGTCGCAATATGTTTACATTGTAATATACTTTTATGGACACTTTTTGCCCCTTCTCACTTAACCGAATATCGTTTTTATTATCGTCTGTGCATATAAACGCACCAAAAAATCGTTGGGATGATTCACGTTGTTCCCCGTCATATCCCGATGCTTTTTGACTTGCAGATACTCCTTATGGAGCGTCGTGATATCCGCAACCGCAACGCCTGTTCGCTCTTTCGCCAACCGCCGCAATGCCGCCATGTATTTTTCCTGATTGCCGCGTATGGAAAGGCCGCCTTCCTTCCAACAGATTTTCTCGTTGGGGAGCATCGTGCCGAGTACGACGAATGCGCAATCGGGACTGCCTTTTCGTATCCCGTCAACCATTTGCAGCATATTTTCATAGTACGCCTCTTCGTCGATATACGACGAGCCATCGTTCATGCCAAAGCCCAGAATTACCAAATCCGGGCTGAGCGCTGCAACGCGGTCTGTTTGCGTCACGCCCCAATGCGAATTCTTGCCGCCCACCGAATAATTGACTGTTTGCACGTCGGCATGGGCGTACTTTGCCTTGATATAGTCGCCGAGCATTCCGAAATAGGTCGGCATACAAGGTTTGAGCTTCTTCTTAAAGAAGCCGGACGCATTGCAGCCGTCGGAAATACTGTCGCCTAAGACTGCGATATTTACGTGCGCTCCCTTTGCAAGCTTTCCTAAAAACAGCTTGAATTTTTCCGACTGCGTAGGCGGAACGGTATAGTTCCCTTTGCCTTTATGAAAATACGTCACGGCAATCTGATGCTCGTATAAAATGCCCGCTTCTTCGTATTTTTCGTACGTTCCGTCTACGGTGGAAAAATACCCGTTTCCGTCGGAGACTCCGATTGCACCCGCCTCGGGTTTCGTGTCGAAATACATATCGTCGTATGCCATAACGGGAATACTGCCGCCGTCAAGAACGATCAACTTGCCGTTCTCAACCTTGTAATCCGCTCCCTCTTTGTACAGTGTGGTAAGGTCGGCGCTACGCACCGAAACGATTTTGTCGATAGGATACAGCAGCGTTACGTCGTCAAGCGAGCCGTCCTTATTTTTTACGAGCATAGCGGATTCGTTATACACGAGTTCGCCGTCCCAATAGTACTGCAAATACTTCGCCATATCGTAGACGGGCAAATCAAAATCCGACAGATCTTTCAAGAAAAAGTCCGCGCAAAGCGTATCGCGGCAGTTTCCGCCCACGAACAGCGTAAACTCGCCCGATTCCGCCTTGAATTCACCGCTAGCGGTATAGAATTTCAGCATTTCTTCCGTGACGGTAAACTGCACCGAACGCACCTCGCCCGCCTTTAAGAATACACGCTCGAAGCCTTTCAATTCCTTTATCGGGCGCACGACAGACGCGAATTTGTCCCGTATATACCATTGCACGACTTCCGCGCCGTCCCTTTCGCCCGTATTGGCAACGCGCACACTCGCCGTAAGCGAACCGCCCCGCGCCATCGTGTCGGCACTGATGCGAAGATCCGAATAGGCAAACTGCGTATACGAAAGTCCGTAACCGAAGGGAAACAGAGGTGCGTTTATCTCGTCGTCGTAACCCGAAATGTGACCCATGCACGGTACGTCCGCGGATTTTTTGGGACGGCAGGTTTTGAGATAATTTTAGTATATAGGGCATTTT
>JAIEBL010000203.1 GCA_029069015.1 Clostridiales bacterium | reverse complement strand
CGTCCATTGAAAACGCCGAGGAAAAAATCGACGCCAACCTGCGCTACTTTTTAGGCATAACCGATTATTTAGGAAACGAAAGAAGCGAGTACGGCGATATGGGCAACCGTACGCCCACGTCCGAAGCCGAACAACACGCGGCAAGAAAGTTGTTTCATCATTATACGGGTGAGGAAGAAAATCCCGATTACGATTCCGATTCGGCATCGGGCGGCGCACAGTGGCTGAGTGGGAAGCGTTACGAGCACGTCGAAGTGACGGACATAGACAAAACGGGGTTCGACGTTTCGATGAACGACGAAACGCGCCGTTCGTTTAACGTAGAAATTCGATACACGGGCACTACGGAACACGAAAAGCAGGTGATTATCGGCACGGGCTACGATACGGCATACGGTAAGGTTGCCGAAGCGTATCAAGGGCAGCAATCCACGGGTGCGCTGGAAAACGGCACGGGCGTTGCGGCGCTTATGACGCTTATCGATTGGTGCGAAGAAACGCAGCCCGCGCTCGATTTCGATCTCGTTTTCGTGTTCTTCGGTTGTAGCGCGTACAACGGCGCAGGGGCGGCGGCATATGTGGAAGCCATGGCACCAACGCAAAAACTCAATACGCTTTTAATGGTCAATCTGCACCGTTTCGGCGGCGACCGCACCTATCTTTATGCCGACGAAGTGAAGACGGAGCACGAAACGTTCTTGCGTAAGGTCGCAGACGAGAATGGGCTTTCGGTGTATACGTTACCCTCTAACATCCCGCTGATCGACGGGGTATACCGCAAGGATATTTATTACGCGCACTACGGTATGCTCGGAGGTCACGCCGCGTTTTTGGATGCGCATATTCCGTCGGCATACCTTTTCGACGGGTATTACGGTAGTTTTAACCTTTCGGAGCTGGAAAAGAAAGGTGCGAGTAATTTGGGCAGCACGAAGGAAGATACGTATCCCTCGCTTGTAAAGTCGCGCCCTGCTTATAAAACGCACGCCGCCGATGCGCTGACGCTTCTTATCAGCGCAATCCGTAAAGACGGGTTTGTTTCCGCGATGGCGACGGCGCGAAAAAACGAAAAAGACATTTCTTTTTGGGTGAATCCTTTTTGGGCGAACATGATCGTGATTTTTGCCGTTGTCGCGTTGATCGTCGTATTGGTGGTGCTCGTCAAATACTTTGAAAAGAAACACCCCTACGTGCCGACTGTTCGCAAACTGAAAGTCGCCGTGTTCGGTATGGACTACGAAGACAAACAGTCTGCCGATATCTTTATCGACGTAAAGTCTCGCTCGGACCCGTTCGGGGGCGGTGACAATCCGTTCGACGGATATTGATATTCGCGGGGTGCGCCGAATTTTGTAAAACAGGGTAGCGGTTACGGTATAGCCGCTACTCTTTTTGTTTGGCGGCGGCGCGCGTTTTTTTTGGAAGGATTATGCCGTAGGGGACGAGAGAAAGCGGGGAAAGAGAGGGCGGAAGGGAAATGCCGCTTCTGTCATCCCGAGCGAAGTCGAGGGATCCAGCGAGCGAGAGCGAGCGTAGTCTTTCTTGTCTTTCCCGTAAAGGAAACGGTTATAGTACAATCAGCATTACAAAGACAAGCCATGTCTTTATCATGCGGCTTTTGTTTTTTTAGTCTACTACGCTACGCTGGATTCCTCGGCGCGCCTACGGCGCTGTTCTCGGAATGACAGAGTGGGGCG